>NZ_CAWPAV010000022.1:0-31955 GCF_963885725.1 Proteus sp. G4380 | reverse complement strand
TCTATCTATTTCTTATTAAATAACCCTGATATTCTATTTTTCTTCTTTTAATATACGAGTAATAATAAGTATGGATAATAAACAACACTATTTAGATATCGCCGCAGGGCAAGGAAAAAAAGAGCCCTCTCGTATAGTGGCATTCCCTGCACAGCCACTAAACTATGCATTGATAGAACAACGCCTAGAGGAACAGACCGAATACACAGATGGTGAGATAAGCTATCTTAGTGATGATCTTGATGAAGGTTTTTTCTATCATTGCCAACATGGCGATGATGAGCTCCATTTTTTTATCTGCCTGCTACCACGATCAGAAGATTATCAAATACGTCCTATGTATGCGACAGATGAGATGACTCCTGAGCTATTAGCCCATGCCAATGCCACCACTCAAGACATCTTATTAGAAACGATGTTCTCTGACACCCTACATCCTTTAGCGAGTTATCGCCATCAGCTCAATCTACTGAACATAATTGCGCCAGAAATGATCCTCGCACTGGATGAATCTGCCGCAGGTAAAGGATTAACTCCCGAATGGATACGTTTTCAATTGGAGACACCCGATCTCTATCCTGAAGTAGAAAGTTTGTATGTTATTCATGCAGTTTACGATACAGAAAATGATCCACCAACCATGTTCTGGTTTCATACCCATGGCTTGCAACGTTGTGGCTTAACTGAAGTTGATTTAGTGATCCCAAGCATGTTGGAATCTTACTACGGTATTCCTGATCTTTTCCGTTGCTTCGTCAATAACAGTATTAACAACCGCCAAATTGAATTTGGCGAGCCGATGCTTTGTGGACAAACTTCGTCAGGATTAGAATATTTAGTCGCGCTACCCTTTGAAGAAGGTATACGTCACGTTAATCAGTCCACACCTTTAGATAGTCTTAGACCATTAGAAGAGATGCGTTATAACACTCAAGGGGCACCACATGGCGTATTTCTGGGCGATATGGCTGATAGAGACGAATATCATCAGCACCCATCATCGATGTTATTTAGAACTAATGAAGAAAACCCTATTTTAGAAACTTTCTTTAAAGGTTATGAAGAACAACAAGCCATGATGCTACTACGCAGTAACGAAGAAACCTACGAAATGGCAGAAAAGGCCAAAAGGCGTTGGCAATATTTTCTCTCCATGTTTGATAACTACCATCAGCCCCCCGTAGAGAAAAAAACCGGTTTCTTGGCAAAATTATTAGGTAGTAAAGAGAGCAATGAAGAAACTGAGAGCCCATGGCAATTTATGATTAAGTTTGGTATTCCTTATGGTGATAAGGAAGAAAAAGAGCTTGAGCACATGTGGTTTATCCCTCAGTCTCGAGAAGGTGACCGAATTTATGCTAAGTTACTTAACGTACCATTCTATGTACAAGAAATGGAAGAAGGTGGCATTTATCCCATTGATATTGCGTTCATCACTGATTGGGTTATCTCTTATGAAGGTTATAGTTATACCCCGAATACGATTTATCAACTTTTTAGCCACCAGCAGACTCACTAATCCCACTAATTAACTAGCACTATTCTCTGCAACGGGATCTGTCAGTATGACCTTGATGATAGATCCCGTTAATAGCATTCACTGATTGTTACACTAATGATGCGCAATTATCTCTAACTGTTACAGTTTGTTTTTTGATGAATAACAGTACAGCCTTCACGGCATTTATCTGATAGCTTTTCGACCATTATTATAAATTAAATTGATGTACATCAAGAGAACACATAGCCATTGTGGGCTAAATTATACTCAATAAAGATGGTTATAATTCTCATTTGCATTAAATATTTACCTAATCACCCTATTTTTCTTGTGCGTTTTCTTTTTAAATGCGTTAATAATTATCAGTATCATTATTTTTTGTATCAATATAATTAGTGGAAGGACGTTTTATGTCTCTCATTCCAAATCATAGCTACAAGATCCTCAGCTATTCCCCGCAAATTAGCCCTGCCTATCGGCAGAAGCTATTATCATTAGGGATGCTGCCAGGCGCTATTTTCAATGTGATCCGTATCGCACCTTTAGGTGATCCTATCCAAATTGAAACTCATCGGGTCTCTTTAATTTTGCGTAAAAAAGATCTCGCTTTGATAAATCTTAGCGAAATCGCTCATAACGAAAAATAACAGCTTATTTATCAATTACTCAGGCAATACAACTACTGGCATCACTATTATGACTCCTCTTACTATTGGTCTTATCGGTAATCCTAATGCGGGTAAAACAACGCTTTTTAATCAGTTAACAGGCTCTCGTCAACGTGTCGGTAACTGGGCGGGTGTTACTGTTGAACGTAAGGTAGGTCGCTTTACAACCAAAAATCATAAAATTGAATTAGTTGACTTACCGGGCACTTATTCTTTAACAACAATTTCAGAACAGACCTCTCTGGATGAGCAAATTGCTTGTCACTTCATCTTAAGTAATGAAGCGGATATGTTGATTAACGTTGTAGATGCTTCCAATCTTGAACGTAATCTTTATCTCACATTACAACTGCTTGAACTCGGTATTCCCTGTATCGTGGCACTGAATATGCTTGATATTGCTGAACACCAAAATATGCAAATTGATATTCAAGTACTTTCTGAACAACTCGGTTGTCCGGTGATCCCTATGGTATCAACCAAGGCATCAGGGATTGATAAACTGAAAGACACTATTGATAGCTTTCCAGCCACCAAAAGAAAACCCGAAGAGTTACTAACTTCTTATCCAACATGGTTATTAAACGAAGTTGAATCTTTAGCTGAAAAAATTAATCACGATGAATTCAATTTACAGCAACGCCGTTGGATGGCATTACAATGTTTAGAAGGGGATATCTATACTCATCAACGTGCTGAAATTACCTCACAAGAGATAAAAGCCATTCGTCAGCGCATTCAAACTGAGCATAGTAATGAGCCAGAATTAGTGATTGCCGATGCACGTTATCAAAACATTGAGCGTATTTGCCATGCAGTCATTAATATGGAGTCCATCAAGCCCAATCAGCTCACACAAAATATCGATAAAGTGATATTAAATCGCTGGTTAGGTGTTCCTATCTTCTTGTTTGTCATGTATTTAATGTTTGTGCTTGCCATCAATATTGGTGGAGCATTGCAGCCTGCTTTTGAAGGTGGCTCTGAAGCTATCTTTATACATGGGATCCAATGGCTAGGTGCAACATTCAATTTCCCTGAATGGTTAACTATTTTCCTTGCTCAAGGTGTTGGTGGTGGTATTAATACTGTACTCCCTCTGGTACCACAAATCGGCATGATGTATCTCTTTTTATCTATCCTTGAAGACTCTGGCTATATGGCACGTGCTGCTTTCGTGATGGATAGATTAATGCAAGCGCTAGGATTGCCCGGTAAATCCTTTGTACCGTTGATTGTTGGATTTGGTTGTAACGTCCCATCCATTATGGGGGCACGTACTCTAGACGCCCCAAGAGAGCGATTAATTACTATCTTAATGGCTCCCTTTATGTCTTGTGGCGCACGTTTAGCCATATTTGCTGTTTTTGCTGCCGCATTCTTTGGTAAAAATGGCGCCAGCGTGGTTTTTTCACTTTATTTATTAGGGATCCTTGTTGCTATTTTGACGGGTTTACTACTCAAACATACCATTATGCGAGGTGAAGCTTCTCCTTTTGTCATGGAGTTGCCGGTTTATCACGTTCCCCATATCAAAACCTTATTAATACAAACTTGGCAACGTTTAAAAGGCTTTGTTATCCGCGCGGGTAAAGTGATTATCATCGCCAGTATGTTTATTGGTGCATTAAATAGCTTCACTTTTTCCGGTAAAGCGGCTGATAGTATTAATGATTCTGCCCTCGCTTCCGTCAGTAAAGTGATCACTCCGTTATTGCAACCTATTGGTGTGCATAACGATAACTGGCAAGCTACCGTTGGTTTAGTCACTGGGGCAATGGCAAAAGAAGTGGTTGTGGGAACATTAAATACACTGTACACCGCAGAAAGTATTGTTAATGAACCTTTCGTTCCTGAAGAGTTTGATCTATGGGGCGAAATTGGTGACGCCTTTGCTGAAACTTGGGATAGCTTAAAAGAAACCTTTACATTCGCCGCGCTTTCCAACCCTATTGAGGCAAGTAAAGGTGATGGTGAAATGGATACGGGGACTATGGGTACCATGGGCAGCAAATTTGGTAGTGCAATAGCGGCCTATAGCTACTTAATTTTCGTTCTACTATATGTGCCTTGTGTCTCCGTAATGGGGGCTATTGCTCGTGAAACCAGTCGTGGTTGGATGACATTCTCTATTCTTTGGGGATTAAATATTGCTTACTCACTTGCCGCGTTATTCTACCAAACAGCGACATTTAGCGAACATCCACAAAGTAGTACCATCACCATTGCTGCTGTATTGATATTTAACTTAATTGTCTTTGTACTATTACGTAAATCTCGTCATCGTCTCAGTTTTAATTTAAGTAACAAACGCTCATTAGCGAAACAGTGCTGTGGTAAACAAGGTAGCTGTCACTAAGTCACAAAAGGAAAAATAAGATGGCAAGTTTGATGCAAGTTCGTGATTGTGTCGCGCTTAACGGTCGGGCTGATGCTCGTCTTGTCAGCCATCAGCTTAATATGCCTGAACCTATGGTAAAAGCGATGTTAGAGCGGCTTACGTTAATGGGTAAATTACAAGAGGTCGATGTAGAAGAGTGCTTGGTGGGTAGCTGTAAAAGCTGCCCTGAAGCCACCGCATGTCAGACTAAAGTTTATCAATTACGCTCCTAACTCACTGTCTCTTTTAAACACATACCTTCCATATCCCCCTGCTATCTCACAGGGGGTTTTTCTGATAATCAAAATGAATTTTTTTCAACTTTTGCTGGTTATTCTTCATTTTACTTTTCCCACCACCTGCGCATAATCCAATCCTTAAATAGCCATAAAGACATCTAAATGTCCAAAATGAAATTATATACATTTACCTTAATTAGGATAATAAATTATGCCGATTACTGAATTCTCATCCATTATCTCTACGGGTACACAAGGTGGGTTGCAGATGCAATGTGCTTCTCGCCAATTTCAATTATTACTTGATGAGCCTATTTCATTGGGTGGAAACGACACCGCGATGACCCCCGTTGAAGCGCTACTTGGCACACTCGGTGCTTGTAAATGCATTGTTGCTAAGAGCTTCGCCCGCCTACACCATATTAATCTCCATAATATTCGTATTGAGGTAAAAGGCGAGCTAGATATCGATGGCTTTATGGGAAAGAATAAACAGGCTAAAATCGGCTTTAGTAAGATAACGACGCATTTCTATATCCAAGCAGATAATAGTAAAACAGAAATAGAAGCTTTTATCGCCTTTATTGAACGAACCTGCCCTATATTAGATACCATAACCAACCCACCAGAATGCGAAACGCTATATCATCTTGAATAGTCTATTAGCGTTATAACCTCTTCATTATTCATGCCAGAATTGATAAGGCCTCACACTGCTTTAACAAGGTCTCACTAAATTCATCCGGATGAGAAATAAAGGGAGCATGTGCGGCATGGCGAAAAATAACCGAAGGAGAGTCAGGATAACGAGCATCTAATAAAGCTGCGACTTTTCTTGGCACTAAACCATCTAAATAACCATAAAGCCGAATAAAAGGACAACATAAGGTAGTAAGCTGTTCTCGCAAATCTTCTGTACGTAAAATTTCCAGCCCGCCGTTTAATGTTTCAACGGAAGGCAAAGGTTGTGCCAACACGACCGCTTTCAAGGCCTTAGTATCTTTACGAGCACTTTGAGTACCGAGTGTTTGCAAGGCTAAAAAGCGCTCAACCGTTCGATGAAAGTTATCACTCAATTGTTGCTCGAAACCTTTTAACACGTCTGGCTTAATTCCTGGCCATGCTTCATGAGCAGCAAAACAAGGGGAAGAGGCAACGGTAATTAACGCCCGTACATTATTAGGATTATCAAGTGCAATACGGCTTGCCACTAATCCCCCTAATGACCATCCTAGCCAAATGGCTTTTTTTTCAGGTGCCTGTGAAAAAACAATATCAGCCATCTCTTTAAGCGTTAGCACAGGAAAACCTTGGCTTCTGCCATATCCCGGTAAATCAACCAGATGCAGGGTAAAATGCGAGCTTAATCGCGTAATGATTGATTGCCAAACCTGAGCATTCAAGCCCCATCCGTGCAACAGCACAAGATGCGTTTTTCCTTCACCTAAAGTCTGCCAATACAATTTATTCATTGTTATGCTCTCTTCTCTTATTTTACAGGGATGTGCACTATGCTGATAACAATAGCAGGATATTGCTGGTTATGTCGTCAACCATTGCGGTATGGTAACCACAGCATTTGTTCAAGTTGTATTCGTCATCTGCCACAACAAAATAATCGTTGTCCGGGATGTTTGTATCCCTCTACCCACTCAATGATATTGTGTGGACGGTGTTTGCGATCACCACCTCGCTGGAAACAGATGTTGACAGTCACTGACTATCGCCCACCGCTTAATAAATTATTACACCTTTATAAATATCATCCTCGCCCTCAGATAGCATTATGTCTTGCGAAACTTTTTTTATTACGGTGGCTTGCTCATCGTCGCGAGAATTTAGTTCGCAAGCCAGAGCAAATTATTAGCGTACCGCTACATCGACATCGTCGTTGGCGTAGAGGCTTCGACCAAGTTGAGGCTATCGCTAAACCTTTGGCAAGATGGTTAAATTGTCCTTATCACCCTAATACCTTGATAAGAACTCGTGCTACACTGGCACAAACACATCTTAATGCCAAACAAAGGCAACAAAATTTAGATAATGCCTTTATCGTAAATCGCACAGTGTCAGTGGCAGGCAAGGATCTGGCACTGATTGATGATGTTATCACCACAAGCGCGACGCTCAATGCTATTGTACCTTTGCTATTTCGTGCTGGAGCACGCTCTGTTGAGGTATGGGCTATTTGCCGAACCTTGTAGTTAACCGTCAATTGGGCGTATGATAACCAACCAGAACAGTCAACTATTGAGCAAGACGATATGATTACTATTACTGATGCCGCACAGGCACACTTCGCCAAACTATTGGCTAATCAAGAACCCAATACTCAAATCCGTGTTTTTGTCATTAACCCAGGAACACCTAACGCTGAGTGTGGCGTTTCTTACTGTCCACCCGATGCAGTAGAGCCGAACGACACAGAAATTAAATTTGAAAAACTTTCTGCTTATGTTGATGACATCAGTGCACCTTTCTTAGAAGATGCAGAAATTGACTTTGTCACAGACCAATTAGGCTCACAATTAACATTAAAAGCACCTAATGCAAAAATGCGTAAAGTGGCTGACGATGCGCCTTTAATTGAACGTGTTGAATATGTACTGCAATCACAAATCAATCCACAGTTAGCGAGTCACGGTGGCCGCGTAAGCTTGATGGAAATCACTGAAGATGGCTATGCTATCTTACAATTCGGTGGTGGTTGTAATGGCTGCTCCATGATTGATGTCACTTTAAAAGATGGTATCGAAAAAGAGCTACTTAACCTGTTCCCAGAAGAGTTAAAAGGCGTGAAAGATTTAACCGAACACCAACGTGGTGATCACTCCTACTACTGATCCTCTATTACAAATCCCCTTTGATATTCACCTGCACAGATATCCTAGGGGATTTGTGTATATGCCATTATCATTTACAAAAGGTAACGCCATCTTTACTAATTTGACGTTATTATAGTGATATCGTTCTCTCGCTCAGAACATAACAATGTAATTAACAATATAATAAATAAGACAATTATGGATAGTTTTCAATTTCTTAGTGTTGAACAAGCCTATCAATTTTGGGTATCTCAATCGGCTATTTTAGTTGATGTAAGAGATCCGCAAAGTTATCGTCTTGGTCATGCCACTGGCGCTTTTCATTTAACAAATGATACGCTTAACCAATTTCTACAAGATGCGGATTTTGATGTTCCTGTGATGGTGATGTGTTATCACGGTCATAGTAGCCAAGGCGCAGCACAATATCTGGTCAATATGGGCTTTGAAACCGTATATAGTATTAATGGCGGTTTTGAAGCATGGCTAAGAGAGTTTCCTCAAGCGATAACTTCTCTGCAATAATTACAGATGAGTTTCTCAATGATCCACATTATCACACTATCTAACCCGCAACTTGCTGATATGTTCGTCAATTATATGGCGACAAAAGGTGTTCGGATCCACGCAAAAACAGAAAATCAACAAGTCAGCCTTTGGTTGGAAAACGAACAACAACTCAATCAGGTTGAAAGTGAGCTAAAAACCTTTCTTCGTGAACCTTTTCACCCTCGTTACCAAGCGGCAAGTTGGCAAACAGGTACGCCTCAACGTACGGGTCTACAATATCGCCCGGCTTTTTCAATCAAAAGCATGGTGCAACAATCAGGCCCTTTAACGGTTTTGACCATAATCTTATGTGTGCTCGTCTTTATCTGGCAGCAAATAGTGGGCGATTACAATGTCATGTTACACCTTGCATGGCCATACGATGCTAGTCTCGATTTTGAACTATGGCGTTATATCACCCCAGCATTTGTTCACTTTTCGCTCATGCATATCGCCTTTAATTTAGCGATGTGGTGGTATTTAGCCAGCCAAACAGAAAAACAACTGGGTACAGGCAAATTATTTGTCATTATGCTCATTTCTGCGCTATTTAGTAATTGGGCACAATCACTGTTTGCAGAATCCAACTTTGGTGGACTTTCTGGTGTTGTTTACGCGCTAATTAGCTATGTTGGCTTAACAGGTTTGCGGGCTCCAGAAAAAGGGATCGGTGTTCCTACCGGCTTAATTGTTTTTTCCATATTGTGGATAATCGCGGGTTATATGGGCGTTTTAGGTGATTCTATCGGAAATGCTGCACATTTTGCCGGCTTCCTTATCGGCTTATTGATGGCTTTGTGGGATAATCGACATCAATTATCTCGTCAATCATAATAAAATTAACATGATATTTTTAACTTTAGGGGACACCTGTGAAGCAAACACAACGGCATGATGCCATCATCGAACTGGTACGCTTACAAGGCTATGTCAGCACCGAAGAATTGGTGGAACATTTTGAGGTCAGCCCACAGACTATCCGACGTGATCTAAATGAATTAGCGGAAAAGAACAAAATCCAACGTCATCATGGAGGCGCTGCATTACCCTCTAGCTCTGTAAATGCCGCTTACCACGACCGTAAGATCATGTGGTCAGATGAAAAATCACGTATTGCCCAACGTGTTGCTAGCTTAATTCCTGATGGTGCAACACTATTTATTGATATTGGTACTACCCCTGAAGCCGTAGCCCATGCATTGATTAACCATAAAAATCTACGTATCGTCACTAATAATCTGAATGTCGCCACTTTATTGATGGATAAAGAAGACTTTCGCTTGATCTTAGCGGGTGGCGAAGTGCGTACCCGTGATGGTGGTATTGTCGGTGAAGCCACCCTGGATTTTATCTCTCAATTCCGCCTTGATTACGGCATCTTAGGGATAAGTGGTATTGATATGGACGGATCTTTGTTGGAATTTGACTACCATGAAGTCCGCACTAAACGTGCTATTATCGAAAATTCTCGTTGTGTTATGCTAGTGACCGACCACTCTAAATTTGGCCGTAACGCGATGGTCAATCTTGGTAATATGAATCTGATTGATTACCTTTTCACCGACCAAGAGCCACCATCTGGCATTCAAAAAATTATTGAACAACATAACGTTCAGCTTGAGCTTTGCTAGGATAACCCTCTATTAAAAAGTACCTTTCGGGGTACTTTTTCCTAAAATTTTCCGCTTTTTTACCTATTTATTCTTTTGTCAAACCCCATTCCCTTTCCTATTCTTATCAATAACATCATTTGTTCTTTTCAGTTAATAAGCACACTAAATGTAGGGATATGATAATAAATTGTTATTTATATCACGCAGTAATGTTTTTTATCGGTTATATAGTTGGCATTTCCAACAAAATTCATTACAATTATGAGCGAAAACGAACATTAAAGAATTATTTCGCGCATTTTTAGGAGGATGTTATGGAAACTAAAGACTTGATTGTCATCGGCGGCGGAATAAACGGCGCTGGAATTGCGGCGGATGCAGCAGGCCGAGGCCTTTCAGTATTAATGCTGGAAGCTCAAGACTTAGCCAGTGCAACATCTTCCGCTAGCTCAAAATTAATTCATGGTGGCTTACGCTATTTAGAGCATTACGAATTCCGTTTAGTCAGTGAAGCATTGGCTGAACGTGAAGTTTTATTGCGTTTGGCGCCTCATATCGCATTTCCGATGCGTTTCCGTTTACCGCATCAACCCCATCTACGCCCAGCATGGATGATCCGCATTGGTTTATTCCTCTATGATCACCTAGGCAAACGTGTCAGTTTACCGGGCAGTAAAAGTATTAAATTCGGGGCTAACTCTGTCTTAAAACCTGAATTAACTCGTGGTTTTGAATATTCCGACTGTTGGGTAGATGATGCTCGTTTAGTAGTATTAAATGCGCAAGAGATCGTTCGTCGTGGCGGTGAAGTTCGTACTCGTACCAAAGTGACGCGCGCTTGGCGTGAAAACGATTTATGGATGGTGGAAGCACAAGATTTACGCACCGGTGAAACTTCTCGCTATCAAGCAAAAGCATTAGTGAATGCAGCCGGTCCTTGGGTTAAAACATTATTCGATGAAGGGTTAAAATTAAAATCACCTTATGGTATTCGCTTAATCAAAGGTAGCCATATTGTGATCCCACGTGCTCACGATGAACCCCAAGCCTATATCTTACAAAATGAAGATAACCGCATTGTATTCGTGATCCCTTGGATGGATGAGTTCTCTATTATTGGTACCACTGATGTTGAATACAAAGGTGATCCAAAAGATGTGGCTATTGATAACAATGAAGTTGAGTACTTATTAAAAGTCTATAACGACCACTTTAAGAAACAACTGACCAAAGACGATATCGTCTGGAATTATTCAGGGGTGCGTCCATTATGTGATGACGAATCCGATTCGCCACAAGCTATCACTCGTGACTATACCTTAGATGTACATGATGATAATGGTAAAACACCACTACTCTCTGTGTTTGGTGGTAAATTAACGACTTATCGTAAACTCGGTGAACACGCGGTTGATAAGCTAAATGCTTATTTCCCTAATATGGGTCAAGCGTGGACAAAAGAGGGTCAATTACCGGGGGGGAACTTAGAAGGTTACGATCGTGATGGCTATTCACGTCTTATTCGCCAACGTCATCCTTGGTTACCAGAAGCATTAGCACTACGTTTTGCTCGCACTTATGGTAGCAATACTGAAGTGTTGCTAGAAGGAATTACTGATTTAGCCGGAATGGGCGAAAATTTCGGTCATAATCTTTACGAAGCTGAATTACGTTATTTAGTTAAACATGAGTGGGTGATTGAGCTTGATGATGCTATTTGGCGTCGTACCAAACTTGGTATGTGGCTTAATGATGAACAAAAACAACGTATTACGCAATGGTTAGAGGCAAATACGCACACAGCATAATGCAGTAAAATATTCTCTGACTCTGTTCAATGTTCTTATTAGCAATTTTTGTGGCGCGATAATAGCGCCACTTTTTTTATTGCCGCATATGATGCTATTGACATTACACCTGACAAACCCATCAATAATTGCTTCAGCTGGTTTTGCACTGTTTTTGCAAAAATTCCATTAAAACCACAGCATTATTCTGTTTTTCATCTTTAGCGGAATACAGTAATACTAATGGTTTTTCTTTGGCTACCTTCAATAGTGGTTGCCAACTTTCCGGTATTGCTTCTAATTCTTTTATATAGCGAGCCGTAAATTGTGTGAAATCGCCATTTTCATGAAACCATTTTCTTAATTCAGTAGAAGGCGCGAGCGCTTTATTCCATTCATCATAATGAAAATCGCTCTTTTTCACCCCTCTAGGCCATAATCTATCCACTAATACACGATAACCTTCATGCTTACCGTCTTTATCATCATAGACACGTTTACAAGTGATCATTTCTACTCCCATTCAATCAATGAGTTAATTTTATTATAGAAGAAAATCTTCAAACGTATCCCTTCTGCGACTTTACGTTATTTAAGGTTGTCATCGTGCAACATGAAATTTTCTCTTCTTCCGATTGAATTATCCTCATTGAAACTAAGGTGAATAACTGTTGACTAAATAACCGAATTAAGAGAATCTACATCTAGACGTCTAAATGGTTAGATGGGTAAAAATAAGTAGCGATACTTAACGGAATAACAATAACAACATGTGACACAACGATTGATGAGGTATAGGTATGAGCTTTTATCACGCAAGCCAGCATGAAGCGCTTAATCAAAATCTTGCTGAATTAGATGGCCAGATCCAAGTTTCTTTTGAGTTTTTTCCTCCTCGCACACAAGAGATGGAAAATACACTCTGGCAATCACTGGCTCGTCTAAATACCTTAAAACCTAGCTTTGTTTCGGTCACTTATGGTGCAAATTCAGGTGAACGAGATAGAACACATGCCATTATTAAAGATATAAAAGAGCGTACAGGCCTTGAGGCGGCACCACATTTAACCTGCATTGATGCCTGTCGTGAAGAATTACAGCATATTGCCCAAGACTATTGGCAAAGTGGCATTCGTCATATTGTGGCGCTACGGGGAGATTTACCTGATAACAGCCAGAAGCCAGATATGTATGCCGTTGATCTGGTTCATTTACTGAAAGATGTAGGAGATTTTGATATTTCGGTTGCTGCTTATCCAGAAGTGCATCCCGAAGCTAAAAGCGCACAGGCTGATCTTATTAATTTAAAAAAGAAAGTAGATGCCGGCGCTAATCGAGCCATTACACAATTTTTCTTTGATGTAGAAAGTTACTTACGCTTTCGTGATCGCTGTGTTTCAACGGGTATTGATGTAGAAATTGTTCCGGGTATTTTACCTGTCACCAATTTTAAACAGTTAAAACGTTTTGCCGGATTAACCAATGTGAAGATCCCCGGTTGGATGCATAAAATGTTTGATGGCTTAGATAACGATCCAGAAACTCGCGCACTGGTTGGGGCTTCTATCGCTATTGATATGGTGAAAATTTTAAGCCGTGAGGGCGTGAAAGATTTCCATTTTTACACTCTTAACCGCTCTGAATTGACCTACGCCATTTGCCATACATTAGGTGTTCGCCCACAGCTTGCGAAGGTTTAGTCTTATCACCCCGCCCATAGTCTATTGGCGGGGGGTTTTTCTAGGCGAGATTATTTTGCAAAATGATAAGGTTGCTCGATAGGAAGTAAGCTATATGCAGTATCTAGATCGCCATTAGTAATACAAGTATCTATTTTACGCACTTTATCAGTAATATCGGTAATATTAACAATCCACTCATTGCAATATTTTTCTACTGCTTGATTACGTAACCCTATTTGAATGGTGCGATAACTTAAGCGATTAAGATAAATATCTCGTTCAGGATCCCACTGAATACGAATATCACTGGTTTCTGTTGCTTCTTGCCATTCTTTGGCACTCACATAGTGGTCTGGATCGAAATGACTGACCACACCTTGTGTTAGCATCTGTTGAAAGCCTTCATGGGTAATATCAACAGCCAAAATAGACGCTTGATTGGGATCTTTGCGCCCCCACCCTGAGCGATACATCATCCAAAGAAAGGAGGGTTTTACCCAAGTCATACGGGTCATACTAAAAGGGGGAGAAACAAAAGTACCATTTGCGACTGCGCTCTGAGCGATAGTAGTAGAATAGGCTTGGTAAACACGGACAAAATCATCCGTATAGTATGCCCTTACTTGACACTCAGGACATCGGTCAACATCATCGTTCATCTTTCTTTAATATCCTTTTATATTAATAAAATGGAGCTATCTGCTTAAATTATGAGCCTCTAACCAGAGATAATCAAGAGTCCCTATTTTCATTAGGGATTTAATAGAATATGACACCGTGACAAGCCATACAAAAGAATGATCATAAAGCGCATAAATTAAAATGGCCATTATCGCTGCAATAATAAAAAATTTAATCTTGCAAAATATATCTTACACTACGTCCACCAGCGCCAAAGGCGCTCAATACATTGTACTGATTATCAAAACGACTCGATCACGAAATTTACATTAAGTTCTCTTTTATTTTCTGATCACTAGCGCTGCCTAAATAATTATTTTCTCTTTCCTTCTTTCTTTATAGGAAGAAAGGTAAATATTAAGCAAATAATCACAAATGATACTAATAGTATTCGACCATAGAAATAGGGAAAAAACCGAACAATCAAAACACTATAAAGGACAAAAAAATAGCAATAATGCTTAATATTAAAGATTGTTTAAGGTCTTTTAAAAAAAAAAGAAAATATTTTTTTCATACATAGCCTACATTAAAGTCGCATATCTGATGATATAACATTCATCATATCAGAAGAGAATGGGTAGCCATTAACCACATATATCCCCCCAATGAGGCGAATAGAAAGCTTATTCTACTCACAAAGTGAGGCGAATAATCACGATATTTGACTCATGCTCCTGCAATTAAGCGTTTGATAAGTTGTGTTTTAATTAATGGAGGCGCTTTCACTACGTTACCTGCTATCTTAGCAGTCATGATTTCAAAGGCTTTTTCTACCAATAAGGTTTCATCTTGCTTCATTGACCAGACATTATTGGGTAAAAAACTTAACATAACGTGATCATCAAAAGTACCTATATTGATATGTGCGGGAATAACACCTTCTGTTTGGCGAATAGCACTTAATACGCCTTCTAAAATGGGCAGTGATGAGGCAATAAAATGACTGGGGATCTGCCGATGTTGTTCAAGATATTGCTTCATCATCTGTTCACCATCTTTGGTGGTGTTATGTTCTGCATAGGAAACGGTTACATGGCTTTCATCACCATAATGGGCTTTGATCGCCTGAACATAACCGCGCAAACGAGCTGCAATAGTAGGAAGAAGAGCATCACCGGCAAAAAAGTGGATTGGCGCATCTTGCTGTATCATCGCTTTCGTTAATTGTGCACCACTATCACAGTTATCAGACGCCACGCAAATTGCATTACTAACAGAAAAATCTCTATCTAAGAACACTAAAGGCTTTTGACGATGTTTAACGTGATGTTGCTGATTTTTTCGACTCGCTGAAACAATAAAAATCCCATCAACATTACGCTCATCCATAGACTTTACGAGCTTATTTTCATTTTTAATATCACCATAGGTACAACTTATCATCAGCTGGCAACCAATTTGGTGACAATGCATCTCTAACTTTTCCGCTAAAGCAGCAAAGAAGGGGTTGGACAGCCGAGGAATAACCAGACCATAAGTATCTGTTTTATTGAGTTTTAAGCTTCTTGCCGCATGGTTAACGGTATAACCAAAAACTTCGACATAATCAGCAATTTTTTTCTGGGTTTTTGCACTGATCCGATATTGATCACCTTTACCATTGAGTACTAATCGTACTGTGGTGATAGATAAATTCAGATCATTTGCAATTTGTTCAACTGTTTTTGCCATTAATGTTCCGTCATTGATATTGCCCTCATTTTGCTAACAATGAGGGCGGATTAACCTTTATTAAGCAGATTGACTACGCCATTTTTTCCACATTGATTTTAACCCAGGCCCGACAATAGGTAACAGCAGTGTTAATAGTGCAATAGCGAGGAATGTCGCAGTAATAGGTCGTGTATAGAGAATCGATAAATCCCCTTGAGACATCATTAAAGCACGGCGTAAGTTAGATTCTGCCATTGGCCCAAGGATAATACCTATCACCACCGGAGACATCGAAAAATCGAGCTTAATCATAATATAAGCCAGTAATCCTGCCCCCATCATCACAAAAACATCAATGATGCTATGGTTAACTGAATAAGCCCCCACACTACACAACACAAAGATAATGGGTACTAATACTCTTCGTGGTACATCCATCACACGTACAAACAGTTTCATACACAAGAAGCCTAAGATACCGAGGAAAATATTCGCCATCATTAAGCCGATAAAAATACTGTTCACTTCAACGGGATTATCCGTAAATAACTGTGGCCCTAGCGCTAATCCTTGCACCATAAAAGCCCCCATAATAATCGCCGTTGCGCCATCACCGGGAATACCTAAAGTCATTAGAGGTACCATGGTGCCACCCGTCACCGAGTTAGCCCCCGCTTCCGGTGCTGAAACCCCTTCGGGTGATCCTTTTCCAAATTCTTCAGGGTGTTTTGACCAACGTTTTGCTTCGTTATACGAGATAAAAGATGAAATATCTCCCCCAGTCCCAGGAATAGCACCAATAGCCGTTCCTATCGCTGATGAACGAAAATAGGTAGGTAAAACACGTTTAAAATCGAGCCACGTAGGTAATACACGATGAATACGGGCATTAATTTTCTCGCTTTTCTTCTGCTTGCGCTCACGATACTCTTCTTCAAAGCTAATCAAGCCTTGAGAAAATGCAAAGAGTCCCACGAGGATTGGAATAAACGAGACGCCCCCCATAAGATACACGGTATCAAACGTAAAACGTGGCCCTGCTGTCATAGGATCAAGCCCGATAGTGGCAATTGCAAGACCAATCGCGCCCCCCATTAATCCTTTCACAATCGATTGCGATGATACACTGGTAATAATACTTATGCCAAATACCGCAAGAGCAAAATATTCAGCGGCAGAGAATCCCGTCGCCACTTTTGCCAATTGAGGAGCAATAACAATTAAAGCGATAGTACTAAATACACCACCAAACATCGACCCCATGGTTGATAAGCCTAATGCTCGCCCTGCTTCACCTTTTTTAGCCATCGGATAGCCATCTAAGACTGTGGCTGCAGATGCAGGTGTGCCCGGTGTACTAATTAATATCGCGGTAATGGAGCCACCATAAACAGCCCCACAATACATTCCCAATAATAATAAGATCCCCGTCATTCCTTGAAAGGAGTAAGTCAGTGGGAGTAACAGTGCAATGCCCATATTCACTGTTAAACCCGGTAATGCGCCGATAATAATCCCCGCGAAAACCCCTAACAGGATCATTGTTATCGTTTCTAAACTAAAAACGACCATTAAAGCATCTAAAATTTCCATACCAAGGCTCCTTTACCGCTTACTCAAAAAAGACAGAGGTTGGCAGAGGTGAATTAAAAATAATGTCAAAGAAAACATAAACCGCGGCTACAATCACAATCGGGATCACCACCATGGCAATAGGTTTCCTCTCATTCATCAACCACATAATGATTGGGATAAGAAGCAATGATGGAACAATAAAGCCAAATAGATATAAACCTGTTGCATATAGCAGCATAAAAATGCCTAAGCCATAAGCACGCTTAACTGCGGTCGAACTTAAATCTACGGACTGGTGTACATGTTTAATTTTATCAACCACGACACCTATCCATTGAAAAATCCCCAGTAAAATAAATAAGATGGCTAAACCGTAAGGCCAAAAACGCTCCCCAGGTACACCATATTCATCAAACATACTCATATCACGGGAGAGATAGATAATAAGTAGCCCAAAAGCTACTGAAATCGCACCGATGATTGTATTGATTTTAGTCATGTCGGGATCTCCCCGACCCTATCCGACTTGCGGATAGGGTGGTTTATTATAGAAAGGTTATTTTTTTAGGGTGGCTGAGATTAATTCAGCATACATCTCATGATCTTCTTTCATCATTTGATACGCATCGTCACCGACGATAAATACTGGCATAATACCTTGTTTTTTCAATGCTTCTTGATATTCTGGTTTTTGAACCACTTCTGAAAATGCCCCCACTAACTCATTTTTAACGTTATCAGGCACACCTGCTGTTGTGGCTAATACAGCCCATGCGCGCATTTTCACGTTGGTATCGAGATTTAAGGCTTCTTTAAAGGTTGGAACATCCGGAATAAGTGGGAAGCGACGTTCATCCATCACACCGAGAATGCGCAAAATACCCGCATCAACTTGTGATTTAACCGCACCGGGTGTGGTTAATACGCCATCGATATGATCGCCCACTAATGCAGCAATAGAGGGGCCTGTACCTTCGTTATAAGGAATATGATTAAACTTAGTTCCCGTAGTACGTTCGATATTCACCCCCGCGAGGTGATAAATAGCCCCCATACCTGAGTTACCAATCTTTAATTTACCGGGGTTCGCTTTTGCCCCAGCAATAAATTCTTCCAATGTTTTATAAGGCGAATTAGCATTCACCACGAGCACAACCGGATCAGCAATCGTTGTCGCAATCGGGGTAAAGTCTTTATAGGTCACGGGTGACTTACCTTGATGTGGGAACATCGCTAATTCAACCGTCGTCATGACTAATTTAGTGCCATCAGGACGCGCATTTGCCACTTCAATTAACCCAGTTAAACCATTACCTGCGGGTTTATTAACCGGTACAAAGATACGCCCTGCTGGCATCACATCTTTAGCAAATTCAATGATAGTCCGTGCAGAAGTATCAGTACCTCCCCCCGGGTTTTTTGGGATAACCACATCAATATTTTTAGTAGGATACGTTAACTGTTGGGCTACAGCATTCCCCATGCCCAATGTCATCGTAAGCGCCAACGCTGCGAGTAGACTCTTTTTCATAAAACCCTTTCTCCACATTTTTATTGAGTAGCTATTAACTGCTGATAAACAATGTTTTTTCTGTTCCAAGTAAAAGTCACATGTAGGGTATTGTTTTCAGCAATAATAGCCGGATATGAAAATTCGCCTTCCCCATCGAGTAAATCGAATGGTTCAGACCAAGTACTGCCATTATCGGATGAAAGACTGACAGAGATAGGATAACGACGACTCCAGTTGCCTGAATTCGGGTTATATACCAATGCCAACAGACCATCTGCGAAGGAGACGACATCAATGCCGCTATTATTATTTGGTAAGGTTGTTGCATAAGCCGGACACCAACTGCGCCCATAATCCGTTGAATCGCTACGATAAATTTTACCGCGCGTACTGCGCATCATGGCATGCACATGTTTAGGCTGAGATCCCCATAGTGTTGGTTGTATCACGCCATCCCATTGAAAAACACGTTGTAGATCAGTCTCCCACAAGGCATCGTCCTTTAGCCCTTGCCAGATTTCATGCTCCGCTTGCCCTCCTTGATGATGGGCAATCGGAATATCCACTCGCTGCCAGTGTTGACCATTGTCGCTAGAAATATCGACAAACGCATCCCAGTATCGATCATCCTCCACCGATCCCGGTGCTAACCACTCGCCGTTTGACATCACTAATACTTTGTTTTTCACAGGACCTCTAGGTGTTACATCACCCGAAACCAATTCACTTGGTAAACTCCAGCTATTTCCGCCATCCTTCGAGATAACATATTGGGTCGTCCAACTATGTACATCAGGACCCGTTTTATAAAACAGCCAGATATTACCTGTTGATGGGTCAACATGTAAAACTGGATTCCAGTGCGCAACACCTGGATTTTTAACCACAGGTTGAGCGGGTTGCCAATCATTTCCCTCTTTTATCGCCAACCAGATAGCGGTATTACCGCTACCTTCTTTATCGCCAGCAAAAAAAGCGGTTAATAAACGCTCAGAGTTAGGCACACGCACAATCGTTGAAGCATGGCAGTGATTAAAAAGTGAATGTGCATTATCCAGCACAAACTGGGTTTCCTTCATCACGAAAGGCATATTCCTACTCCTGTGTCCTAAATTAATTTAACGAAAGCCACTTCTTCATATTTTCACCCAATGCCGTCATGCTATTAACAGCAGAAGGGAAAAATGAGTTTTCAAACTGACTACTATTACGAGAGCGGCAAACCAGTGTCGCGAAATTGCCGATCAGGCGCTGATGATATTTAGCGCAAGCAGGATAATCCAGCGTTTCAGTCATCGCAGCTGTTGATAAATAATCAGCTAATAGCGCAGCTTGCTCTGGTTTATCCTGCCAATTTTCATACAGCCAGACATAAAGTTCGGGGTGGAAGTTAGCCATAACACCACTATATGCTTGGCATCCTGCTTGAAATGACGCTAATAAGGTTTGACTATTAGCATTGGCTAGATGCAAACGACTTCCTTTTGATAATGCTAAGCGACGTTCTATGAGAGGAAGAGAACAGCAAGTATCTTTAATAAAAGTAAAGCGATTACTTTGTGCGCACCATTCTACTATCTCTTCAGATAACAAGCGTTTGTAAGGATAAGGGCATTCATAAATACCCAAATCAATCTCTTTAGGTACAGCATGGGTTAAGGATTGTAGTGTTTCCAGCGCCTTATCATCAGACTCACCCACTTGCGCTAAGCGATTACTGATCATAATAACGCCATCAACGCCGGTACTCGCCATTGCCTGCAGTTGTTCTTTTTGCTGGCTTAAGGCCGTGGCCGTATGACCAGAAGCAACAACAGGTACTCTTCCATCCGCTTTTTCAACGATAAAGCGGGTCAGTGCTTGTGTTTCTTCATCACTCAAATAAAACATTTCGCTTGATTGACAGGCGGCAAATAACCCATGTACACCTGCATCGATATACCAATCGACAAGGCGCTCTAATGACGCCCAATCAATCTCTCCTTTAGTATCAAAAGGAGTGAGCATCACAGGCCAAACACCAACGTATTTTTGCTGACTCATTATAAGTTCCTTACAGTAAGTTAATGGCATCACCTGCCACTTTCACTTGAATACCTTGAGTCAGTGCTTGAGCAACAAAGGCTTGTAGCACAAACGCCAATTTATCGTCATCAACATAAGCCACTGTAATATGGTTACTTTGATGTCCCGCCATAAGATCATCACGAGTTACACCATCTAAAGTACAGTTGAGTAATGGCCATTCGTAGTTAGTGGCTCGACGGCGACGTTCAAACTCTGCCTCCGGTAATTCCACCGCCATACCTGTACCAATATGCATAATCACATCTGTGCCTTGATAGTGTGCACGTGCCCATAACAAACGCCCTGCTTTACCTTGACCCGCTATAGTTGATCCCCCTTTAGGGAAAAACATAGCTGGCTGACGGTAACCTGTTGCGCCTTTGATCCCACCTTTAAGGTGTTCAAAAGGCACAGAGCCGGAAATTTCCATATCCCAGTAGAAGGTTCCCTGATACTCACTCCCCCAACGAATATCGTGTAATGTTGTTTCTGCAGGCAAGCCTAACGAGGTTAATAAACGCCATAACATCGTTTGTGGAATAGCTGTACCCATATCGACTTCGTTGATACAAGGGATCGGTGTGTTAGGGCTGATAATGTCGCCATTTTCATCCGGTAACGGGAAGCGTGCCGTTGACCCAATCGCACCTTCGGCAAAATCAGAGGCAGGACAACAATCTTTCAATCCTTGCTGATATTGCACGCCTACAGCGGTTAAGCCAAAGCGTTTAACGAAACGCGCCATTGCAATCATCATGGCACACTGCTCTTTCACCTGTTCACGAGTCAGTTCAGTTTTATCATCTGTACCAAACTTAAACGTCATGCCATTATTTTCGTACCATTGCACACACTCTTCTCTTAATGCATCAGGTACTTTTGCCATTTCGACCAATAATGCAGATTGAGAGAGTGATTCAATGGGCATACCAATATCGATCATTGCCTGTTGTGGGAAGACCCCATTAATCATTCCCATACAGAATGTATCGAACAAACCTATTATTTCTTTATTTTTAATTATATATTCGCCGACTTTTCGACCCACTTCGCCAGCTTCTGTCGCCATTACCCTGTGTGTTGGCGCAACTTCTTTAAGATAGCTAAGCTGATGATTTACATAACCATATTTCAACCATGTAGCTAAGCCATCAATAAAAAATGTATCGTCAAAATTTTCTGACCATAAGCGTGAATAATTTTTACCTAAACTGGTTAACGTCCCCGCTAAACACAACATGCCAACTAGCCCCGGCCATGTACCATCAAAATTAGCCAGCAACAGAATTGGCCCGCGATGATGCGCTAATGAAGAGGCAATATGGTGTGAGTATTGCCATGCGGTTAATAGCACAATAACGGGTGCATCAGGATCGATAGCCGCAAACATATCGCAACCTTCACGCTGACTACTGATAAAACCATGGCCTCGTGCTTCATCAATTTTATGTGCACGTTTCATGGTGTAACCTTGTGCTTTTAATGCAGCGGCTAGCTTATCTTCAAATTTTTTCTGCACAGGCCAGCATGTTACGTTTGCAGGCTCACGTAAGTCTGCGTTAGTGACCATCAGGATCTCATTAGCTTCTGCACTGATAACGTCCGGTAATTTTGGTAGATTTAAGTTCAACATAAGATATCCCTGGTAAGGTAAACTCGATTCATAATCGGAAAAATTTATGGTCAGCAATCTGCCATCATGTCGTTATAGCGCTGCTGATCTTGATACATCTGTAAATAAACTTGGTATTTCGCTTGATGGAAAGCAAAGGTGTCACTATCGGGTGTAATAACGCCGCCTTCTCGTACCATGGTATTTGCTGCTTGAGAAAAATTATCAAAGGCTTTACATGCCACGGCGCCTAATAAAGCAGCTCCTAGATTCACCGCATCTTCTTCTTGCGCTAAATGGATCTCACGACCTGTTGCATTGGCATATTCACGTAACCACAGTGGATTTTTGGTCGCTCCCCCACACATAACAAGGCGATTAATTTGGTGCCCTGCATCTTCAAGGGTGTCAATAATATGGCGAGTGCCATAGGCAATAGACTGCAATGTCGCAAGATAATAACGAGCCAAGGCAACCCGACCACTTTCAAGGGTTAATCCACTGACCATTCCTTTGGCGGCAGGATTAGCACGTGGAGAGCGATTGCCATGATGGTCAGCTAAAACATGAAATTGTGCTGTTGGATAAGGTTCATTTTCTTCCAATTCAGCGACAGCTTGGTTTAATAAGGTATAGTAACTAACACCTTTTTCTTTCGCTTCTTGTTCTAACTCAGCCCATGACTCATGGCGGCGGATAGACCATTCAACGAGCGCACCGGCAGCACTTTGCCCCCCTTCGTTTAGCCATAACTCTGGTAACATTGCGCCAAAGTAAGGCCCCCACACCCCAGGCACCATAATCGGGTATTGGCTGACAATCATATGGCAGTTAGATGTACCACTGATGATGGCCAAACTTCCCCCAGGTTGTGATGCGGTTAACGCCAACCCACCCGCATGAGCATCAATAATGCCACTAGCAACTATGACGCCAGTATGTAATCCAAAAGCCTCAGCCACAGAGGTCGTTAAACATCCGGCCGATTCACCTAAAGCCAAAATGGTTTGTGGTACTTTTTCTAATAATTCATCCAAACCTACATCAGCTAACAAGCTTTCACTAAAATGCCCTTGGTGTGCCAAATAGTTCCATTTACACGTTAATGTACAGATACTGGCAACATCAGCAGTGGTTGCTTTCCACACTAAAAAATCAGCTAAGTCAAAGAATCGCCAGACATGTTTATAACGCTCCGGATAGTGATTTTTTAACCATAGAATTTTAGGCAATTCCATTTCAATGCTCACTTCGCCCCCGACATACCGCAAAACGGGATCGTTAGTCAGATTAATGGTCACTGTTTCTTGTACTGCCCGGTGATCCATCCACATAATAATATCCTGCTCAGGTTTATTACTGGGTGAAACCGAAAGTGCTTGCCCTTCTTTACCAACGGCCACTAAAGAGCAGGTGGCATCAAAACCAATAGACTTCACATGGAGAGGATCGATGGCTGATAATTTCACCGACTCTTTTACAGTGGTGCATACTTGTTGCCAAATATCAGCGGAAGATTGCTCGACAAAATCCGTTTTCGGGCGAAATTGTGCAATTGGACGCACTGAAAAGCCCAGACGCTTTCCAAAGCTATCAAATACTGCTGCACGGACACTGGCTGAGCCAACATCAACGCCAATAAAATATTGTTGTTCCATGCGAACCCTCATCATTTGCTAACGCTATGCTAATTTTTGCTACTTCGAGTTAGCAAGTTAATTCGAGCATGGAGAAAAAACAATCACAATAGGATTGGTTTGTGATGCAGATCTACATCAATAATTTAATACATTGATTTAGAAAGAAATTTATTTATTTCACTTTGTTCACCATTTTAATAGCGAACTGAAACGATTATGTTCGTTATAAAACAAACGAACATTTAGCTATCAATGAGAATAAAAACCGTAGTTAACATATTAATATCACTATCAATATAGGATGTTATTAAAATATACCTAACTAATAGTAAAATTTATTTTTAAAAAGAGTAATATATTAAAAATAACCATTTTTCTATTTTTATCATATTCAATCATTTATTTTTAATAGACTAATCTTTAGTTATATATTCATTTTTGGAGTATTAAATTATGTTGAAAAATATTGCTATCAGTCTTTCTTTACTTCTTATCACTTCTTCGGCTTTTTCAGCCACACTGGCAGAAAGAGAATTACAACAGAAATTTGAAGAAAATATTCAATCCCGTGTTGTAGACTTAAATAAAAGCTGTGATGCTAATATAAAAGTTGCGTTTGATTGGTCGGCATTTACTGTTGAGGATCTAAAAACAACAGGTATTGATGGTTATTGCAGTGAAGGGTTAAAAGGTGTCATTAATACCTGTGAAAGCTCGAAAATAGCACAAGAAACCGTAAAAGAGAAAATACAGAATATTACCTGCTCTAAAGCGTCACCTCGTAGTATTGAAATTAAAGATGGGACACTGAATTTTGGTATTGATTTTAATGCTGCAAATGATGCCAACGCTATTCAAACGCATTTAATGAATAATCTCTAAATAGAGTAAATACAGCAAGCAATGATGCGATAATACATTATTGCTTGTTGATTAAATAACAGATTGAATTAATTTTTTAGCATAAGGATGAGTAACAGTACTTAATTTATTTATCTCGCATAATTCAATTTGTTGACCTTGTAAAATAAACATGACTTTATCGCAAAAATAAGTCACTGTTTGAATATCATGACTAATAAAAAGATAGGATAATTGGAGTTCCTCTTTTAATAATTTTAATAAATCCAATATTTCAACTTGTGTAGGTATATCGAGAGAGCTTATTGCCTCATCTAAAATAATTAGTTGTGGGTAAGATGCTAACGCACGACATAAGCAAACTCGTTGAGCTTGCCCACCAGACAATTCAAAAATATAACGCTGATAACAACTTTTAGGTAATTGCACCTTCTCTAAAAAAGAAAAAATAATTGTTTCTAACTCGTTATGACGGAGAGTCGGATTAATCAGTTTAATAGGTTCAGCAATCATTTCACCCACTGTAAAAGTCGGATTGACTGAAGCGATATGATCCTGAAACACAATACTTATTACCCCTTGTCGATAACATCGTTTCGTCACTGGCTTATCATTTAAATAAATAGCCCCTTGATCAGGTAATTCTAAGCCACTGATTAACCGTGCAAGGGTACTTTTTCCACTGCCACTTTCTCCAACTAACCCGAAAGCTTCACCCTTTTGTATATTAAAAGAGAGCGCATCGAGAATAGTCACTTTTTCTTTAAAAAAGCGCGCCCCTTTTTGATAATAATATTTGCTGACGTTATCTACTCGTAATAGCATTCGATCCTCTTGTTATTTATCGCCGTTTCATGCTGATCACCGAGCATAAAGCACCTGTGAAAAACGTTGGGAAAGCTTAGCTCTAGCCTCAATTAAATAACGGGTATAGGCTTGCTTGGGTGTATCTAATACGCTGTTTTTGTCACCAAACTCAATTAATTTTCCCTCTTTCATCACTAAAATATCATCAGCAATCTGACTGACTAATCCTAGATCATGAGAGATAAAAATTAAGGTGGTATTTTTAGATATCGTGATACGTTGCAATAGCTGTAATATTTCTCTGCGCAAGGGAGCGTCTAATGCGGTAGTAGGTTCATCAGCAATTAATAACCTTGGTGATAACGCCAAAGCCATGGCAATCATCACACGTTGTAATTGCCCCCCACTTAATTGGTGAGGAAATGCCTGCATAATCATTAAAGATTGATGCTCAAACACCTCATCCAATGCTTGTTTAGCGGCATTGAATGCTTGCAATTTAGTATAAGAAAAATGGTAAATTAAAGTTTGGCTAACTTGCTTGCCTATTTTTATCAACGGATCAAAAGCACTCATGCCGTTTTGCACAATCATACCTAGCGATGTCCCTAATAGGGCACGCCGTTGTTGCTCTGAATATAAATGAAGGGGCTTTTCATCAAAAAAAATTTCTCCCGATAGTGCAAGTGTACTTGGAAGTAAGCCAATAATGGCTTTACTGATTAAGCTTTTACCACTACCACTCTCACCGACAATAGCTAACGTTCGCCCCTGTTTAAGGCTAAAGGAGAGATTATCTACCCGCTTTTTTTCGCTGTGAGGATCATAGATTGAGACTTGATTAAGCGTCAGTAAATTGTTCATATTTATCCCCGACTGATTGACGATTATCGGGGTCGAACACATCGCGTAAAAAATCGCCCCAAAAGTTAAATGCAGTAACAACAACCGTAATCGCTATCCCCGCAGGTAGCATTTGTTCGGGATGTAATACCATGACATTTTTTGCTTCACTCAGCATATTGCCCCATTCTGGGGTGGGTGGCTGTACCCCTAACCCCAGAAATGAAAGAGCAGAGATCATTAAAATAACACTACCAATATCACTTGAGGCTAAAACGATAGTTTCAGCTAATGTCACGGGTAATAAATGGCGTCGTAAAATATGTGTTGGTGGTGCGCCAATCACTTGAGCATAAGCAATATAGTGACGATGTGAATATTGTCGAACAATGCCTCGTATCATTCTGGCGTACCAAGCCCATTTAACCAAGATCACCGCAATCAAGATGTTACCTATTCCAGGCCCCATTATGCCCACTAAGGCTAAGATCATAATTTCCGCAGGAAATGACAATACCACATCACATAAACGCATAATCACTGTATCCGTTTTACCGTGAAAATAGCCCGCCAACATCCCCATTAGCCAACCGATCAGCAGTGTTATACCCATCGCATATATGGCATAAAAAACGGTGGTTCGAATACCAAAGAGTAAACGTGAAAACACACAACGCCCTAAATTATCTGTACCCAGTGGATAGTGAAAGCTGATTGGCTGAAATTTTAAGCGTATCGATGTTAAAGTGGGATCATGAGGTGCAAACCAAGGTGCGCCTATTCCGGCGATGGTAATCATCACTATCACCAATAAACAGAGTTGTGCACTTTTATCTTGCGCAAGTCGTTGCCAGAATAACCGCCACATTGTTACCGCCTTAGACGAGGATCGACTTTCATCTGAATGATATCTATCAGAAAGTTAAAAAAGAGAAATAACAATGACATCATTAAAATATAAGCTTGTATCATCGGATAATCGCGTCCAAATATGGCACTAATACACAGTCGCCCCACCCCAGGCCATGCAAAAATATTCTCGATCACGACCGTGCCCGCGATAAGTTTCGGAATACTCATTCCTAGCGCCGTCAGCGCAGAAGCGAGTGAATTACGTAATATATGGCGACGCAAAATCAGCTTATCAGGTAATCCTCTTGTTCGGGCATAAAATACATAAGGCTGATGCCATTGATTAAGCATTGCGCCCCGTAACAAACGTAAATAAGTGCCGATATAACCTAAAGAGAGTGCAAATGCCGGTAAAATGACCGATTGTGGTGTCAACATACCACTGACAGGTAACCAATCTAAATGAACCGCCACCGCCCAAATTAACAACAACCCTAACCAATAATTAGGAATTGCGGTTAACACAAAAACAATCAGCCGAATACTTTTGTCTATCAAGCTATGTGGTTTTGCCACACACCATAAGGCTAAAGGTAACGCGATAATAAGCGTAAATAATAATGCGGTAGCCGCTAACCAAAGCGTGGGGGGGAGAGCAGTTAACATCTCTTGTATCACCGGTTTTCGGGTCAAAAAAGAGGTGCCAAAATCCAGTTGAAATCCCGCTAAAAGCCATAAAAAGTAGCGTGTGAAAAAAGGCTTATCTAAACCAAGCTCACGGCGCATACCTTCAATCGCTTCGGGCGTCGGTACAATTTCGTTAACACGCAAAGCCACTTCTGCCGGATCAGACGGTGCTAAATTCAGCAAAACAAAGGCAATAAACGAAATAATCAACACTAGTGGCAATATCGCCAATAGGCGCCAACATAGATAACGTAACATCTGCTTTAACCAATATGGCACCGGATCAGTGCCATATTGAAGTAACCTCTTAAATTAATCGGTTATTCGGCTTTAAAACGCATCTTTTCAAAAGGTATTTCATATTGAGATGGATTAAAACCAACGTTTTCCAATTCACTACGGTAAATCGCTTTAGTACGCGAATAGGTTAATGGTATATAGACGGCTTGCTCCGCTAATGAGGTAAATAAGCGTTGATATAATGTCTGACGGCGATGTTCATCTGGCGTAATCAACAACTCGCCAATCATCGCATCTAATTGTGCTTTATTGGCTAACCCTTTCTGTCCCTGGTAATCAGCATGAGCTGGAATTCTAAAGGATGAGACAAAAGAGGCGGGATCGTAAGGTGTTCCCCACGAAAGAGAATACTGTAAATCGAAATCACCACTTTTCTGTCTATCTAAAAAGGCCTGTTTCTCTTCCCCTAATACCGTCAGTGCCACGCCAATTTTCTTAAAATCATCTTGCAATAGTTCGGCTATCTCTTTTTCAACCGCATTATTCACATTATAAGAGAGCAATAACTGCAACGGTTTTCCCTGTTTTTCACGCACTGTTTTACCCGCAGGTAATAGCCAGCCTTCCTCTTCTAATAACGAGGCAGCTTTTTCCGGTTGATAAATATAAGTTGGTGAATCAAAATCGCAATAAGGTACACTTCTTGCCATTAATGTATCAGCGACTTTTTCACTTCCCGCTAAAATACCTTGAGCAATCCCTTCTTTATCAACGGCATACTCTAATGCTTGGCGTACTTTTTGGCTTGAAGTAATAGGGCGACTACTGTTGAGCACAATAGCACGAGAAGCAATAGGTGCACTCATTTGTGTTTTAAATTTATCGGATGCCATTAATGCGTCAAAAGAGTCCATATCTAACATGTCGCCATCTGCACCAAAAATTAGCTGAATATCTCCTTTTTGTAAGGATAATAGCATTGTTTGTCTATCGGGGATCACTCGCCACATCACCCCAGTTAATGCTGGTTTTTGCCCCCAGTAATGAGGGTTAACCTTAAATTCAGCATATTGATCTTTCTTATGTTCCGTGAGCACCCAAGGCCCCGTACCAATATAATGACTCACCCCTGTTTTAGTTTTACCGTTAATAAATGATTTAGGTGAAATAAAACGAAATGGGCGAGTTAAGCCAAGTTCAGTTAAGGTTGGATAATAGGGATTTTTTAAATTTAGCTTAACAGTATACTGATCGATAACCTCAACACTGTCGATTTGACGTACCAATTCTAGCCATGCATGACGCTGATAATTATCTAATACAGCTTCAATATTAAGTTTTACCGCTTGCGCATTAAAAGGTTCGCCATCACTAAATGTAACGTCTTGGCGCAAGAAAAAGGTATAACTTTTACCATCCGGAGAAATTTCCCAGCGTTGTGCTAAATAAGGTGCAACACCCTTATCGGTATTTAAAACCAAGGGTTCAAATACCATGTTTTGTGCAGCCATTTCACCGGAATAAAGATGGGGGTTAATATCACGGATATCTTTTGTACTGGCATAATCCAATATATTATTACTTTGATTGGCAAAAGCAGGAAATACGCACGCCAATGTTAATAATAGTGTAGGAATAACTGTAAATAGAGGTTTCACATTATTTTCCTTTTATCATTCTCATCGATTATTTTTCTGAGCATGGATCATAAACATAGGGGTTGAGCCGTAATTAATTTTTTCTTCTTCATCCCAAACGTGATCACCAATACGAATATCCACGCTATAACGAATAAAACCGATATCTAGTAGTGTATTAATATCCCACTGTGGACGCTTAACTTGGCTTAATGGTAATTGGCGAGCAATTCTTTCCATCTCTTTTGTATCGGTATTAACATAGTGATCAGCAACTTGCTTTTGCGCCGCTCGCTCTCTATCAGCAAGAAAACCTTGCCAATATTCATCATCAAACAGATGTAAATACCAATTGGCATCAAAATTAATTAAGCTTCCCCCAGGTTTTAATACGCGAAACCACTCTTGATAAGCCTCACAGGGTGATTTTAAATTCCATGTCACATTACGGCTGACGACCAAATCAAATTGTTCATCGCCAAAGGGAAGATCTTGCACATCACCACAAACAAAGTTAATAGAAACATTATGCTGGCTGGCGTTATTTTTAGCCTCAAGCAACATCCCAGACGTGGCGTCAATTGCAGTGACTTGGTGGCCAGACAACGCTAATAAAATAGCAAAGAATCCCGGCCCCGTACCGATATCAAGAACATTTAATGTCTCCCCTTCTTTGACATGGCTTAACAATAATTGACGCCATTTTTGCTGTTTTTCACTTAATAACTCTTGCTGGTTGGCAGCACTATAGCTTTCAGCGCGGATATTCCAGTAACGGGTCACATCATGAAGTAATTGGTTATTATCGATTTTATTTGTCATCAAAAACCTGCTGTTGTATCAACATAAGAGAGGTAAAAATTCCCTAAACGAGAAAAAGAAGGGGATTGTGTGTCTTCGTCAGCCACCTTACCTTTTAGTTTCGAGATCCTCCATGTGCTATATCAATGATTTTTAGCTCTCCAAAGGCAAGCTGGCTTTCGTTGACTCACATCGATTTTTACCGAAACGCGTTATCGTAAGGTGTAAAATGGATACCAAGCAAACAGAATTTAGGCTAATACTGACGATAGAGAAGATCTAGAAACAATTTGCGCAGATAGCTTAATAACCGCTATTACGTCGCCCAAATAGTGTTCTTATTAAGGATAAAAAATAGCGGCCTTGATTTCTTCTTGCACACAAAAGCGCTATAGTGATTAGATAGTCATGTTGATTGATAATTTTCTTTTCGCTATCAATAAAGGCACTCTCATATGGATCTCATTTCACGATTAACAACCAATACCACTCGTGCTGATTTTGCCTTAGCTCATCAACAGCAATTAATACAGTTACTGATACAACACTTTCCTGCTAAATATCACACCTTGTTTGCAACCCCGCAAAAAACCGCAGAAGATACTATTGAATGGTATGGTGAATTATCCGGTCAGCCAGTGGCATTAAATGCATTGTCAGAGCAACAACGCCAAGAGATAAGAGATGCTCTCGATGATGATTTAAAAAATCTTAAAGAGCAAACGGCATTACTTGCTTCACAGCAACGCATTACCGATGAAGAGCGCCATCTGCTTGATACCGCCTCAACCCTACCCGATGCAGAGAGCATCTATATCATTAATGGAAAACCCATTATTACTTGGTGGCCTCGTACCACACCTTTAGCGCCGACTGTTGCACAAGTCACTGCTGGCTCTAGTGCAGCGGCTGCCGGAGCGGTGCTTGCAAAAATATCACCAAAAACTCGCCACCGTTGGTTACGTTGGTTACTGGTATTATTATTGGTTTTAATTGCCTTAGTCTCATGGTTAAGAGGATGTTTTGATATCAATACAACGCCTTCTATCAATAATACTTCAGCGACCGCTGTCGCAACTCACTCTACCTCAACGATGACAGCTACAACTAATACGACTAATACGACTAATACGACTAATACGACTAATACGACTAATAAGCAAGATAACCTAACAACAAATAAATAACTTAGGTATTAAATAAAATAAAAAATAGCGTTTTATATTGATATAAACGCTA
>NZ_CAWPAV010000021.1:0-32257 GCF_963885725.1 Proteus sp. G4380 | reverse complement strand
TATATTTACAATTAATAACAAATATTTTCTGTTATTTTAATAACGCGTAACTATCTCTAAGAAAAATCTAAAAATTATCATTAATCAATATGATAGATATTTCAATCGATTACACATTAATCACATACCATTAATTTTCTATATTCTTCATATGCATAATGGTCGGTCATACCACTGATATAATCTTGTATCAATCTTGTACGATAATAAAACTCTAAGGTTTTTCCCTCTTCACTATTAATATCGTAAATTTTTTCTAATGCTTCATTATAAGCAAGCTTATGTTTAATCGAAAGCTTATGATATAAACGCGTCTCAATAACATAATGAGGATGTTCATTATATTTATGTAGTCTTAGAAAATCATCGGTCGATAATAAAAGCAATGGCTTATAAATATCCAATAACCCACTGATCACTCGATAGCCCTTCATTTCAAGCTCTTCAACTTCGGGGTGACTAAATACCCACTTTTGCGCCACTCGTTTTAACGTTGCCAATAAACGATGTTCAGCACTCTTTCCTTCCAGTAAAGCGTGGTTAAAGCTGCCCTCATAAACTTGAGGTAAGTTCTTGATAAAGCGATAGGCGGTGTAAGGTACTAGTTTTCCGGTAATATAGACGCGCAAATACATAAAAAATTGATCTTGCATGCTACGCTTAGCTTCATTTTGATCAACTTTCTTAAAAGCTCGATTAACAGTGATATCAAACAGATCACCTTCTGTTACCGCACCACTTTCACTCCATGCATTTTTTAATAACTGCACTAAGCGATTGATATCAAAAATGCCTTTTTCTACCGCATCATCTAAATCAGCAATACAATAAGAAATATCATCTGCCGCTTCCATAATATAAGTCAGTGGAAAACGACAAAAATCTTTCATTGCAAGTTTCTCTTGTACTTCCTTAACAAATTCAGCTTCAGACCAGTAATAACCTGGTTTTTTCATTAAATAGCTAAATTCTTTCGGCGTAGCACCTTGCCAATAAGCTGGGCGTGTATATTTTAAAACACAGCCAATTTGCGCATAGGTTAAATTGAGTTTTAACAAGTGATGCGCCATGCGAATTGCCTGAGCATTGCCTTCGAAATGGCATAAGTCTTGACGCAAAGTCTGTTTTAATTCATTTAAGTGTCGGTCTGCTGAATAGCGAATAGGTAAAAAAGGACAATTATCAAATTCTATGGAAGCATCAGGTGCTAACACCTTACGAAACCAATGTTTAATTGCAGCTTCACCAAAATGACCAAAAGGAGGATTGCCAATATCGTGCATTAAACACGCCATTTCAATTAAACTTTCAACGCTATCAATCCGTTCATTTAAGCCATATTCTTCTAATTTATTATGCTTTTTTAGTTCGCCGATTATTTGCTTAGCGATATAACGGCCTATTTGTTGTACTTCCAGCGAATGGGTTAATCGACTTCGTACCGCCGAATTTTGCTCTAATGGAAATACCTGTGTTTTTTGTTGTAACCGACGGATCGCCGCTGAATTAATAATACGCCCACGATCGCTTTCAAATTGGCGCGAGATCTGCATTTCATCATCAATATCGATATCACTGCTGTTATATTTGCGTTGATAATTTAACTTCAGTTTAAAATCGATCATTTCTATCCTCTTTCTGGTATCGATGAAACGAATTCGCTGCGTTATATCGTGTTTTTGCGATAAATGATAAACTCTTGGTTAACGCTATATATTATTAACCTACAAGGGAGTATGACACAATGAGAGTTGGCGTAATAGGTGCAATGGAACAAGAAGTCAAACTTCTGCGTGAACAAATTGAAAACTGCGAAATAGTCTCTCGTGGTGGTTGTGAAATTTATACTGGCAAAATCAATGGTGTAGATGTTGCATTACTAAAATCAGGTATTGGTAAAGTGGCTGCCGCCATCGGTACCACACTATTACTTGAACATTTTCGCCCTGATGTTGTGATCAACACCGGCTCTGCAGGTGGGTTAGATGCAAAATTAAATGTTGGCGATATTGTCGTATCAACAGAAGTACGTTATCACGATGCCGACGTTACTGCTTTCGGTTATGAACCAGGACAAATGGCACAATGCCCACCGGCATTTATTGCCGATCCCAAACTGGTCAATATTGCTCAAGAGTGTATTGGATCACTAAAATTAAATGCCGTGCGTGGATTAATCTGTAGTGGCGATGCTTTTATTAATGGTGCCGAGCCATTAGCACGTATTCGTCGTACTTTTCCAGAAGTCGTCGCTGTTGAGATGGAATCAACCGCTATTGGACATGTTTGCCATCAATTTGATACACCTTTTGTTGTTGTTCGTGCCATTTCAGATGTGGCAGATAAAGAATCGCATTTAAGTTTTGATGAGTTTTTATCTGTTGCCGCACAACAATCAAGCTTAATGGTCACTACTATGCTTGATAAATTAAAAACAGAGACTCAGTTTTAATTTATTTAATCGATAAGCCGCTTAACAAACCCGTCTCTCTTTTAGCTCAGCAGGTAAGATAAAAATAGACGGGTATATTTGACTATAAAGACGAGAAAAATGCGTTTCTTAAACACTTTTGCACTGCTGCTAAGCCTGATATTGACACCTTGTTATGTTATCGCAGCCACTCCCGCACAACGTGTTATTACTTTATCCCCGTCTGCCACGGAAATGGCTTATGCCGCAGGTATGGGAGAGAATATGGTTGCGGTGAGCGCTTATTCTGATTATCCACAAGCAGCAAAAGATCTCGTACAAGTTGCCGACTGGCAAGGCATTAATGTAGAACGCATTTTGCTATTAAAACCTGATTTAATTATTGCATGGCCAAGCGGTAATCCTCAACGACCCCTCGATCAGTTAAAATCATTGGGTATCCCTATTATTTACTCTGATCCACACAGTATCAAAGAAATCATTGACGATCTTACCCGACTTTCTTCTTATAGCACTCATCCTGAAGTCGCTTTAGCAAGTGCACAAAAATTACGTCAGCAATATCAAGAATTACAGCAAAAGTACGCCTCAACGACGCCTCATCAAGCGAAGAAAAAAGTCTTTATTCAGTTTGGTATGCAACCCCTATTTACGACATCAAAACATTCATTACAAAATGAGATTACCGAACTTTGTGGCGGTGAAAATATTTTTGCAAATAGTGCAGTTCCTTGGCCACAAGTCAGCCGCGAGCAAGTGATCAGTAAAAAACCTGATTTGATTTTATTTAGTGGTAAACCAAACCAAGTTGCCGCAATACAACAATTTTGGCAACCTCAACTAGATATTCCTATTATCGCTATTGATGAAGATAGTTTTAGCCGACCAGCACCACGTATTATTTATGCGGCTCAACAGATTTGTGAGGCTATCGCAATCCACTCATTTTAAAGTCAATTAACTATTTAAATGAAGATTGAAGAGGTTAACAGACAATAGTCGTAGGCAAGCTGCAACACAACCAATAACGTGCAGTGAGCGGAGTATATATAAAGATGTGGGGATTGCTAACGCCGTGGCACGGCAGGATAGCCACGACGTCAAATAACATAAAAATCAGATACTAAACGATGAACCACAACCACAAGTGCTTTTCGCATTAGGATTGGTGACGATAAAACGTGAGCCCTCAAGGCCTTCAGTATAATCAACACAGCCACCCACTAAATACTGCAAACTCATTGGATCAATAACTAAGGCAACGCCTTGTTTTTCTATGGTCATATCACCTTCATTCATAGCATCATCAAAGGTAAAACCATACTGGAATCCGCTACAGCCACCACCGGTGATATAAACACGTAGACGCAGATTTGGGTTTTCTTCATCCGCAATTAGATCTTTTACTTTATTTGCAGCCGCATCTGTAAATTGTAACGGCAGAGCCATATCATCACTCATTGTTCACTCCAGACTGGATAATCCAGTAAAAAACAGCCAGCAAAAATTGATGCTTCTTGCTGATATAATGTGATGATTATCTAATACCTGCTCTTAACCTTCAAGTTTGTTGTGGACAAAATGCACTTTTTGATACACAACTTTTCTTTATTAATGAGTGCCAACTCGAACAATAACAATGATAAATCAAAATGTTGTTGTCGTGTATTTGGCTTCATCTGCACTGTGCTTTAGAATAGGCGTTAATCTTACGCTCACCCATCATTAGGAGTCTGACATGAGCAAGTCTGAAACGCTTTATAATCTCGCACAACAAGTGATACCTGGTGGCGTCAATTCACCGGTTAGAGCATTTAACGGTGTTGGTGGCACACCGCTTTTTATTGAACGTGCTAATGGTGCGTATATTTATGATGCCGATGGACGTGCTTATCTTGACTATGTCGGTTCATGGGGACCGATGGTATTAGGCCACAATCACCCCGCTATTCGCCACGCTGTAACTGATGCGGTGCAAAAAGGCCTAAGCTTTGGTGCTCCTACGGCTGCTGAAGTGGAAATGGCAAATTTAGTCACTGAGTTAGTGCCTTCGATGGATATGGTTCGTATGGTGAACTCAGGTACAGAAGCCACCATGAGTGCCATTCGTCTTGCTCGTGGCTACACGGGTCGTGACAAAATCATTAAATTTGAAGGCTGTTACCATGGACATGCAGACTGCTTATTAGTCAAAGCAGGATCTGGTGCATTGACGATGGGACAACCAAACTCTCCTGGTGTTCCTGCTGATTTTGTTAAACACACTTTAACTTGTACTTACAACGATTTAAATTCAGTACGTCAAGCATTTGAAAATTATCCGGAAGAAATCGCCTGTATTATTGTTGAACCCGTTGCCGGTAATATGAACTGTGTTCCACCTAAAGCCGATTTTCTACCGGGATTACGTGCATTATGTGATGAATTTGGTGCATTACTGATTATTGATGAAGTAATGACAGGTTTTCGTGTCGCATTAGGCGGCGCACAAGCTTATTACGATGTTGATCCTGACTTGACCTGTTTAGGTAAAATTATAGGTGGTGGCATGCCTGTAGGCGCCTTCGGCGGACATAAAGAAGTGATGTCTCAATTAGCCCCTATCGGTCCTGTCTACCAAGCGGGAACATTATCGGGTAACCCCATTGCGATGGCGGCGGGTCTAGCTTGTTTGCAAGAAGTTTCACAACCGGGAGTTCACCAAACACTGGATGAACTTACCACTATGTTAGCGGATGGCTTACTTGAAAAAGCACAACAAGCAGGTATCCCTATGGTAGTGAACCATGTAGGCGGTATGTTTGGTTTATTCTTTACCGATGCCAAAGAAGTGACTTGCTATCAAGACGTAATGAACTGCGATGTCGAACGCTTCAAACAGTTCTTCCACTTAATGTTAGAAAAACGTATTTACCTCGCTCCGTCGGCTTTTGAAGCTGGCTTTATGTCTATCGCTCATAGCAAAGAAGATATTCAACGTACTATCGATGCGGCTGAATACGCCTTTAGCAAAATGAAAGCGTAATCTTTCATTACTTAAATAGCATTTATTGCTGGTATTGCTGGCAAAAAAATATCCTCCGCGATTGCAGGAGGATATTTTTTATCTCAATAGTATTGCGAATAATTACTCAGAAAACAGATCGCGTAACCATTTAGGCGCCGCACTATCGTCGCCGTCGCTCTCTTGTGGTAACGGTGTACAGAGGCTATCAGGATCTGCTGTCCACACAGGTAATGTACGCACGCCGCCACCATAACAAACAAAGTTACCTTCAGCATTAATCGACATCTGTGCTATATCTTCTGGTACAGGTGGATTTAATGTTAATGGTGTTTGATTTTCTAAATAATGACGATAAAGGATCAATGCCCCTGTCGATCCTGTTAAGTTAGTTGGGCCATTATTATCACGTCCCATCCATGCAATAGTAACTTCTTTACCATCAATACCCGCAAACCAGCTATCACGTAAGTCGTTGGTGGTTCCGGTTTTACCTGCAAGGTTATATTGACCAAATTTAGGTTTTAATGCTCGTGCTGCTGTACCTGAATTAACCACCTGTTGCATACCAAACAGTGTCATATATGCTGCTTGTGGAGAAACCGTTGTTTCTGCTTGCGGGTAGCTTTGATAAAGCACCGTACCATCTTGGGTGATAACAGAGCGCAATGCCGATAATTTAGCGCGATTACCTAAACTTCCGATTGTTTGGAAAGTTTGCGCCACTTCCATTGGAGTTAAGTTTAGTGCGCCAAGTAACATCGCTGGTACTTTTTCTAAATTTTCTGCTGGGGCACCTAGTTTGATCCACGTTTTGATCACTTGGTCTAACCCAACTTCTAAACCAAGATTAACCGTTGGTACATTACGTGATGTAGCAAGAGCATCCACCAACATTAATCGCCCTTTATAACCACGATCGTAGTTACGTGGTTGCCATGGTTTTCCTCCCGGAATAGGCACTGAAATAGGTTCATCCGCCAACCAGGTATTTAAACGAAAACGCTCAGGCTCACTTAATGCGGTTAAATAAGTTGCCGGTTTTGCTAATGAGCCAATTGAACGACGAGCGGACATGGCACGATTAAAACCGGCATATTGTGGTTGTGAACCGCCCACTAACGCCCTAACCTCACCACTGAGGCGATCTACAACAACCATCGCGCCTTCGAGATCGTTGATTTTGCGTGTTTTACGTAAATCAGCAACTCCCGTTTCTACCGCTTTTTCGGCTGCATCTTGTGAAACAGGATCAAGCGTTGTAAAAATTTTAGTCCCCGATAAATCTTTAACCTGATCACCTAATTTAGTTTGTAGCTCTTGACGAACTAACTGCATAAATGCCGGTTGTGGCGTTAGCGCTTCGCTACGAGGTTTTACTCCTAAAGGACGTGCGCTTAATACATCATAAAGCTCTTGATCGATAATTTGTTGGGTCTGTAATAATTTTAGTACCACATTACGGCGCTCTAATGCAGCCTTAGGATTGCGCCATGGATTGTATGCAGAAGCCCCTTTCACCATTCCAACCAATAATGCTTGTTGATCAAGACTTAGTTCATCAACAGGTCGACCAAAATAGTAAAGGCTAGCCAATGGAAAACCACGAATTTGCTCATCACCACTTTGCCCTAAGAACACCTCATTAAGATACAGCTCTAAAATACGATCTTTGCTATAGCTCGCATCCATAATAATCGCCATATAGGCTTCATTAAGCTTTCTTTTTAGCGTTCTTTCATTGGTTAGGAATAAGTTTTTTACTAATTGCTGCGTTAAAGTACTTCCCCCTTGTACCGCTCTACCTGCGGTAAAGTTCGCTAACACCGCACGACCAATAGAATAAATACTGATGCCATCATGCTCATAAAAACGGCGATCTTCCGTAGCAATTAATGTATCGACTAATAGTTGAGGAAATTTATCTCTTGCTAAGAATAGACGCTGTTCACCATTAGCCGATTGCATCATAGTGATAAGCTTAGGATCGAGGCGGAAGAAACCAAATTGACGCTGATTATTCATATTGGTGATACTCACCAATGAGTTTTGTTCAAAGGTCAATTTCGCTAAAATTTGCTCTTCGCGACCATCTGGAAAATCAAACGGTCGACGTAACATCTCTATAGTGCCATTTTTAACCACAAATTCCCCAGGACGGGTGATTTTATTGACATGGCGATACTGCATACCTTCCAGTAAACTTACCATCTCTTTTTGGCTATAGTTCATGCCAGGTTCTAAATTGACAGTACGTCCATAAACGGCAGCAGGCAATTCCCATACATTACCGTCAAGGCGCTCTTTAATTTGGGAATATAAATAAACACCATAGATGCCGACTAAAACCGCAACCACAATGGCGATTTTAACAAATAACCAAAACCAAGAACGCCTTCTATTGGTTTTCTTTACTGGTTTTTTCTTTCTACTCATGAACAGTTTCTCTCATTAAAACCTCTTCACCACACCCTTAGGGTAAAGAAGCCTAACATTGTCGCTATTTTTCCAAGCTATCCCACAGGAAAGCTCTCAAATTGTTATTCAGCACGTATATATACGCGCTAACTCCATTTTTTTACACGTCGAGTGGGGGCCGTTGTTGCGGGTGAATCTGGCCACAAATGTTTGGGATATCGCCCCTTCATCTCTTTTTGTACTTGTGTATAGCTTCCGGCCCAAAAAGTAGCGAGATCTTGTGTTTTTTGGATAGGTCGCATAGCCGGAGAAAGTAACTCCATCACTACAGGTAATTGCCCTTTTGCCACAATAGGACTTTGTTTTTCACCATAAACCTCTTGGATCCTGATAGCAATAATCGGCGGATTATCTAAATCATATTTAATCATCACTTTAGTGCCCGTTGGAGCAATATAGTGTGTTGGGAACAGCTCTTGCAATAATTGTTGCTCATGCCAAGTTAACTGATTTTTAATTATCCCATTAATATCCATTTGTAGCAGTGCCTTAAGTGATTGAGTATCGCCTAATTCAGGTTGTAACCACAATTCTAATGAGTCTAATAAAACGGCTTCATTCAATACAGGTAAATTGGCCTCAGGGCACCACTTTTGCGCTAAAGCAAGGCGAATAAACAGTTGCTTGCTCTCTTCACTTAAGGGTAGAGCACTTAATCCTTGTTTACGTAACCAATTTAATAATGCCGTTTGCATTTGCGCTTTATTAGGTTTATCTAATGGCATTTGGCTAACGGTTAACTGACCTAATCGGCGCTGTTGCCACGCAAGAAGTGTACCGCGCTTTTCATCCCATTCAACGGTGGTATTATCTTGTATCAATTCCGGAAAGATAGAGGATACTTCATTAATATCAATAGGTAAGGCTAATAAAATTCGCACATCCGCATAATGTGCATTTTGCAACAACAATGGTGCTAAAATCCACGGCGATTGGCTCATTGGTTGAGTATTATCCATCATTGCGCCTTGTCCATTAGCGAGGCGAAATCGACCTTGATTATCACGGTTTTTGGCTATTCTATCTGCAAATCCGACACTCAATAGTGATGCTAATAATTCTGGGCGACATTGCCCTTTGCATTGCTGTAATAGCTGTTTTTCACGCTGTGACCATTGATGATTTTTCTGTTGGATCAGCCATTCAAGATTAATCTCTCTGTCTCTTGGTGGCTGTTCTAAAATGGCACACAACCTTGCTGCGGTAGCAAGATGATGCTCACTTTTTTCACTAGCATAATCTAATATTGCCGCCAATCGGGGATCGATGCCCCACTGTGCCATACGTACTCCCTGCGAGGTTAATCCCCCTTGATTATCAATGGCACCTAATCGTTGCAATAATGTTTTAGCTGCGTTTATTGCTGCTGGTGTAGGCGTATCTAACCAAGAGAGTTGGTTTATATCACGACATCCCCATTGCAATATTGAAAGCCATAACGAAGAGAGATCACTAGATAAAATTTCAGGTACTTGGTGAGTTGCCCCGCGCTCAGCTTGCTCCTGACTGATTAAGTGCCAACAAATTCCGGCTTCAAGACGTCCTGCCCGCCCCGCTCTTTGCGTTTGTGAAGCTTGACTTATTCGTTGGCGCAATAAGCTTGTTACACCACTTTTTAAGTCAAACTGGGCACGTTTTTCAATGGTACTGTCGAGCACCAAGCGAATACCTTCGATTGTTAAACTGGTTTCTGCAATATTTGTTGCTAATACAACTTTGCGATATCCCTTTTCTACAGGCTCTATGGCCTGTTGCTGTTGTGCTAATGAAAGTGCCCCATAAAGTGGAAAAATTAAGGTGTGTTTATCCACTTTGTCAGCTAATAATTGCGCGACTCTAATAATTTCTGCACTACCGGGCAAAAAAACAAGTAAAGAGCCCGTCTCTTGTGTAAGCAAACGTCGCGCCATCGTGGCAACTTCTTGTTCAAAAGGCAGGTGTGATTGAATAGGATAATAGTGCCGTGAAACAGGATAACTACGCCCTTCAGAGCTAATCATCGGCGCATCCGGCAATAGTGAAGTTAATTTTTGATTATCTAATGTTGCAGACATCACCAAAAGGCGTAAATCATCACGTAATCCTGATTGCACATCTAATAGCAGTGCTAATGCTAAATCTGCTTGCAAACTCCGCTCATGAAATTCATCAAGTATCACTAAACTTACACCTGTCAGTTCAGGATCTTGCTGTAACATACGTGTCAACACCCCTTCGGTGATCACTTCAAGGCGCGTCTGCTGACTCACTTTACTTTCAGCACGCATGCGATACCCCACCGTTTTACCCACCTCTTCATTGAGTTGACTTGCTAAACGATAAGCGATGCTTTTTGCCGCAATACGCCTTGGCTCTAATAAAATAATTTTGCCATCAAATATATTTTGTTGAAGCAAATACAGTGGCAGTGCGGTTGATTTTCCCGCCCCTGTGGGGGCGTGAAGTAAGACTTGGGGACATTGTTTTAATGCAGTAACAACAGATCCTGCTACCTCAAAAATTGGCAATAGATGCACACAAGCTCCATAACTGATTAACTTTCTCTGTGGCTCATTGTAGCATTAGCCCTTTATTAAAGGACGTATTTTCACCGGGGTGATTATGAAATTTGAACAACCACTACAATCTGCCACTTTATTAAAACGATACAAACGTTTTTTAGCAGACGTAGTGACGGCAAATGGTGAAGAATTCACGCTCCATTGTGCTAATACGGGTGCGATGACGGGATGCGCAACTCCAGGTGATACGGTTTGGTATTCCACGTCATCGAATGTCAAAAGAAAATATCCTCATAGTTGGGAATTAACCCAAACTCAATCAGGTGATTGGATCTGTATTAATACCTTAAGAGCTAATACGATCATTGCCGATGCGATAGAAGCTGGCGATATTCCAGAATTATCTGACTATGATGAGATAAGACGCGAAGTGAAGTATGGTAGTGAGAATAGCCGTATTGATATTTTACTTAAGTCAAATCATAAAGTTGACTGCTATATTGAAGTGAAATCGGTCACTTTATTAGATGCTGGAATGGGCTATTTTCCTGACGCTAAAACAGAGCGAGGTCAAAAGCACCTTCGAGAGTTGACCGCTATCGCAAAATCGGGCTTAAGGGCTATCTTATTTTACGCTGTCCCCCATACTGGCATTACACAAGTGTCTGTTGCTAAAGAGATTGACCCTAAGTATGACTTATTGCTAAAACAAGCATGTGATGCTGGGGTTGAAATTTTATGTTATCGCATCAATATTAGTGAGTACGATTTAACAATTGGAAAGCAATTACCTTTTATTTCAAAAGGTTAATACATTTTCATGGTGTTGGTTAAGTATTTTTTAACTAAAATGGCCTTTTTACTTGCGTGCCTTCACATCATGAGAAAACTTATTAAAGGAATAATTGCTATCCGCGCGGGCATCTGCTATTTATAGCGCCCTATTTTTTTCCCTTCCTATTTAAGGTGGGGGATTATTCAGAAAATGCGTATGTAGGAGAAGCATTATGCAAGAAGGGCAAAAGCGTAAAACATCGTCCATGAGCATTCTCGCTATTGCTGGCGTTGAGCCATATCAGGAAAAACCGGGCGAAGAGTACATGAACGAAGCCCAATTAGCGCATTTTAAGCTAATACTTGAATCTTGGCGCAATCAGCTCAGGGATGAAGTCAACCGTACCGTCACTCATATGCAAGATGAGGCGGCCAACTTCCCAGATCCTGTTGACCGTGCTGCACAAGAAGAAGAATTCAGTCTTGAGCTGCGTAACCGTGATCGTGAACGTAAACTCATAAAGAAAATTGAGAAAACACTGAAGAAAGTTGAAGATGATGACTTCGGCTTTTGTGAGTCTTGCGGTGTTGAAATCGGCATCCGCCGTTTAGAAGCTCGTCCAACAGCCGATCTCTGTATCGACTGTAAAACATTAGCTGAAATCCGTGAAAAACAGATGGCTGGCTAATTAATGAGTATAGCCTCAGTACTTAGGTGCTGGGGCTTTAATCTAAACGTTAATACCCAAGATGACAGTGTGTATTAGGCATTTAGTGCCATTATTAATAAACCAACTTTGTTTTGGTGGTTTGGTTACAGCATTGGCTCGTTATCTTCAAGCTGACACAAATTATGAACGTTGGCGCTTTCACATCAATAATATCATCCTCCAATTAATACTTCTTGATACAATAACTCAGACTATTCGCACTGTGATGACGATGTTTATTCACATAAAAGAGAAGTTATTTGCGTATAATTCTATCACTATAGCTGATGGCCATAAGCAAGGAATAATATTGATGGAGCACATTTTCTTACCTCGTCAACCGTTGCTGTCAGGCAAGATTATTCGTTAACATTATGATGAAGATGCACAATAACCCACACAAAGCATTCTCAAAAAATGTTCAGTAGGCTATGATTAGCCGCTTAATTTTTTAATTATTAGATTTAATTATTCGAGGTGTCATATTTTTAACCGAGTAGCGCATTTCTGCCGTAATTTGCTAGGACGACAAACAACATCGTCAGATACAGAATCGGTAGCGAGTGAAAGGCCTGTCACTGCATCTGACCGACCTAAAAAAGAAACACAAACGACTGTGCGTCGGCGTCCTGCCCTATCCGCAGACCGTCCCCGTAAGAACAAAAGTAATAACGAAAAGGCGAACGGGAGTGATTTGCCAATGACTGTGATCCCAAGAGATCAACACCCGATTTCGCGTAAAGACATCAGTGATAACGCACTAAAAGTTCTTTATCGTCTGAATAATTCAGGCTTTCAGGCTTATTTAGTGGGTGGTGGTGTACGCGATCTATTATTAGGGAAAAAACCAAAAGACTTTGATATTGCTACCAATGCAACGCCAGAAGAAGTCCGTCGATTATTTCGTAATAGCCGCTTAGTAGGTCGACGCTTTCGTCTAGCGCATATTATGTTTGGCCCCGAAGTGATTGAAGTCGCTACTTTCCGTGGCTCTCATGAAGATCATGAAACATCCGATCGCAATCAGTCACAACAAGCACAAAGCGGTATGTTGCTACGCGACAATATCTTCGGATCGATTGAAGAAGATGCCATTCGTCGTGATTTTACCTTAAATAGTCTCTATTACGGCGTCGATGATTTTGCTGTACGTGATTATGTGGGGGGCTTGGCTGATCTTAAATCAGGTACTATTCGTTTAATTGGCTCTCCTGAAACTCGCTATCGTGAAGATCCGGTTCGGATGCTAAGAGCTATCCGCTTTGCCAGTAAACTGGATATGCGTATCGCACCGGAAACTGCAGAGCCAATTAGCCAATTAGCACCACTATTACGTAATATTCCTTCAGCACGCCTATTTGAAGAATCGCTGAAATTATTACAAACAGGACATGGTTATAAAACCTATCGGTTAATGCGCCATTTCCAACTTTTAGAGCCTCTTTTTCCATTAGTTGCCTCAAGGATCACTGAGCAGCAAGATACCCCAATGGAAAGAATGATCGAACAGGTGCTAAAGAATACCGACTATCGTATTAGTAAAGAAATGCGCGTAAATCCGGCATTCTTATTTGCAGCAATGCTATGGTATCCCTTAGTGGAGCATGCCGAAAAACTGGCTCAAGAAAGTGGACTGTCTTATTACGATGCTTTCTCAATGGCGATGAATGATATTTTAGATGAGCAATGTCGTACTATTGCGATCCCTAAACGTATCACCACCACGATGCGTGATATTTGGCAATTACAGCAGCGTTTACCTAAGCGTCAAGGGCGCCGAGCCAATAAACTGCTTGAGCATCCTAAATTCCGTGCAGCATTTGATCTACTGGAATTACGCGCTAATGTACAAAGAAATCCTGATCTGGAAGCATTAGCCGCTTGGTGGGCTGATTTTCAGATTTCAAACAATACACAACAACGCTCTATGGTCTCTGAATTAGGTCCAGGCCCGGTACGTAAAAGGACACGTCCTCGTAAACGTCCTCGTCACCCTAATGCAAAAAATAATGCACCAAGACAAGAGAACAAACATGAGTAAGCAACAACAGCGTGTGTATATTATTCTGGGCAGTAATTTAAACTCACCAGAACAGCAAGTAAAATCGGCGATAAAAGCGATTAGTGAAATCCCTAATACTACACTGATTGCCCAATCACCTTGGTATCGCACACGCCCTATGGGACCTCAAGATCAACCCGATTATCTCAATATGGCTGTCGCCGTTGATACTACTTTAGCCCCAGAAGAGTTGCTCGACCATACACAAGCAATTGAACTTGCCCATGGTCGTGAAAGAAAAGCAGGTAATCGTTGGGGACCTCGTACCCTTGATTTAGATATCATGTTATTTGGTGATCAAGTTATACAGACCGAACGTTTAACTGTGCCTCATTATGGACTTAAGGTGCGTGAATTTATGCTTTATCCATTGGCGGATTTAGCACCTGAACTTTGTTTCCCTGATGACGGAGAACGATTAGCAGACAGATTAGCGCTCGTACCTAAAAATGGTATGGAAAAGTGGTGATACCACATAATAAGCGTGTTTGATGTTAATGGTTGATGCTGTTGACTGACAGTATCAACCCCGTTCACAACTCTTTTATATTGTTCCTTTATCGCGTTATCCCTCCCCATAAGTGATAAAATACGCCCTTCCCTCCCGCCTGTTATATCACCATTTCTAATTCTTGGATAAATATCAAAATATTTTTTATTTCTATTTTTTATTATTCAATTCACGACTTTTTCTTCGTTTTTAGTACGTAGATGCTACAATCAGCAGTTAGTGTTTTTTATTTATGTCATATTCTCTTTAATAAACAAATAATTAACTGACATAAATAACTCAATTTACACGCAACACGCCATGGAGTTTATTATCATGAAGCCGGTTACGCTATCTACGCTCAATCGCTATAAACAAGAAAAGAAAAAGTTTGCCACTATCACGGCTTATGATGCTAGCTTTGCTCGTCTATTTGCCAATGAAGGTATTCCTGCCATGTTAATTGGTGATTCACTCGGTATGACACTACAAGGTCATGACAGCACATTACCTGTCACCGTTGAGCAAATTGCCTATCATACCCGTTGTGTAAGAGCTGGCGCCCCTAACGCTTTCTTAATTGCTGATATGCCTTTTATGTCTTATTCCTCTCCAGAGCAAGCCTGTCTTAACGCAGCTATTTTAATGCAAGCGGGAGCGAATATGGTCAAAATTGAAGGAGGAAGCTGGCTTATTCCTACAGTCAAAATGCTCACTGAACGCGCAGTGCCTGTTTGTATTCACCTAGGCTTAACCCCTCAATCTGTTAATGTGTTTGGTGGCTATAAAGTACAAGGTCGAGAAGAAGCTGCTGCAGAGCAACTTAAGCAAGATGCTATGGCGCTTGAAGCCGCAGGAGCACAACTAGCTGTATTAGAATGCGTCCCCGTTTCCGTAGCAAAAACTATTACCGGATCACTCAATATTCCTGTTATCGGCATTGGTGCTGGTAATGTCACTGATGGACAAATTCTTGTGATGCATGATTTATTAGGTCTAACACCTAATGCCCCTAAATTTTCTAAAAATTTCTTACAAGAAGCTGGCTCCTTACCCGAGGCTGTCAGACTGTATGTTCAACAAGTTGAACAAAAACTGTTCCCTCAAGAACAACACTCATTTAACTGATTTATCATTTAAATTCATTAAAATAGTTTAAAGGAGTCACGCTATGCTAATTATTGAAACAACGCTTATCTTACGCCGCGAAATTAAGCGACTAAAACAAGAAGGTAAACGCATTGCATTGGTTCCGACCATGGGCAACCTGCATCAAGGTCACCTAAAACTGATAGAAGAAGCGCGTATTCATGCTGATGTGGTTATCGCCTCTATTTTTGTTAATCCAATGCAATTCGATAGAGAAGCCGATTTAGCAAACTATCCACGAACCCTACAAGAAGATTGTGAGTTACTGCGCGATAAACATGTTGATATTGTCTTTGCCCCATCAGCGAAAGAGATGTACCCAAATGGGATGGAAAACCAAACGATTGTTGAGGTTCCAGTACTTTCTTCTGTGTTAGAAGGCGCTAGTCGCCCAGGACATTTCCGCGGTGTAACAACCGTTGTAAGTAAACTATTCAACCTTGTACAGCCTGATGTCGCGCTATTTGGTGAAAAAGATTATCAACAACTGCAGATCATAAAAAAAATGGTCAGTGATTTATGTTTTGATATCAGTATTATTCCAGTCCCTATTGTGCGTGATAAAACAGGATTGGCATTTAGCTCTCGAAATCGTTTGTTATCAGATAATGAAAAACAACAAGCCCCTGTGCTTTATCAAGCTATGCAACAGATAGCCGAGCAATTAAAATCGGGAAACCTTGATGTTAACCAACTATTACAAACTGCCAAAGCAACCCTTGAACAGCAAGGCTTTCGTGCTGATGAATGTTTTATTTGTGATGCACAAACACTAGCACCACTTAGCGAAGAGAGCCGATGTGCCGTTATTTTAATGGCAGCTTGGTTGGGTAACACTCGTTTAATCGATAGCCAACAAGTTAGCTTAGTCTAATGAATAATTAAAAATAGGAAACACAACAATGCTACGCACCATGTTACAAGGCAAACTTCATCGCGTAAAAGTCACCCAAGCTGATCTTCACTATGAAGGCTCTTGCGCGATTGATCAGGATTTTATGGATGCCGCTGGTATTCTTGAAAATGAAGCCATTGATATTTATAACGTTGACAATGGTGAACGTTTCTCTACTTATGCCATTTGCGCAGAAAGAGGGTCTGGTATTATTTCTGTCAATGGCGCAGCCGCTCGCCGTGCTGCTGTAGGTGATCGCTTAATTATTTGCTCTTATGTGCAAATTCCAGATAGCGATGCGCGTAGCCATAAACCCAACATTGCCTATTTTGAAGGCGACAATGAAATGAAACGCATTGCTAAAGCCGTTCCCGTTCAAGTCGCTTAATCTGCCAATCCCCCTTACAAATGGAGGTTCCCTGTTTGTGAGGGGGTAATTCTGCCCTGCTAATTGTCTCGATTCAATACGCTAAAAGCGAGAGACAAAGCGCAAAAGCGTGTTTTTGCTCCCTTTTTTCTCGCATAACTTCCTGTAGCTTGTTATAAAACAGATAAATATTACCTAACAATGCTTAGCCTAATAAAAATATGATAAACGTTGCTCTCATCGATGATCACATTGTTGTGCGTTCTGGGTTTGCACAACTGCTAATGCTAGAGCCGGATATTAATATTGTCGGTGAATACGCAAATGGCCAAGAAGCTTGGCCCTATTTATTAAATGATAATATTGATGTGGCGGTGATGGATCTCTCTATGCCTGGAGAGAGTGGCCTACAATTACAAAGTCGATTAAAACAAAAACGCCCTGATTTTCGGACAATTATTTTAAGTATTTATGATACCCCCGCATTTGTACAAAGCGCTTTAGATTCCGGTGCCCATGGCTATTTAACTAAGCGCTGTGGTCCACAAGAGCTCGTTCAAGCAGTACGTGCTGTGTATCAAGGGGGCTGTTATCTCTGTGCTGATGCCATGAAAGCACTTCGACAGACACCAGAAAAAGAAGATGCTTTACATAGTTTAACCCCTCGCGAAAGAGAGATTTTTAATCTGCTAGTACAAGGTATTAATGTTAAAGCTATCGCCGTACAACTGAATCTCAGTCATAAAACGGTGCATGTTCATCGAGCCAATATACTGGGTAAATTGAACTGTGAAACAACCATTGATTTAGTCCATTTTGCATTAAACAACCAGTTAATCACCGGAACACTCTAACATGCAAAGAGGCGCACGTTTTTTTCTTCAATCTCTCTTTTTATTGTTGACCTACTCTTTACTCTGGTTGTCACTTTGGGTGATCAGTTTTTATCTTAGTCATAATGGTCAACAAGCCGCTCTTTTTTTACCTCAAGGCTTACGGCTAGCATTATTTATTTTACTTTGGCGACGTTTTTGGTTGCCGATGTTATTGGCCGAATGGGGGCTTTATTACTGGCTAACTCAACAGCAATTAATTACCCATGTAACTCTTTATCTCTCACCTTTAATCAGCTTATTGGTCGCACTAGAAGTACAACGGATCTGGTGGCGTTACCCACTTTATTGGCAACGGTTAACCTTACTTATCGCAGCGGTCGGATTTAATAGCCTATTACAAGCCTTTCTACTCAGTTTTTTTCTCACGACGTCCACCAGCGCAATATTTTTGACCTCAATAACAGGTGGTATTTTATTGGCTCCCTTTGTTTTTCTACTTTATGAATATTTACGCGAATTACAAAGTCGAGTATTAATCGCCGAAATCACCCCAGAGCCACCATTGCGTACCTCCTTATTAATGTGGGTATTCCTCTTTTGTCTTATTGGATTAAGTGCACAATTCTTTCTTACCCCAGAAATTGAACGCTTATTAGTTATTCTGGTTTTTATTCCTAATGTTTTTATGGCTTATCGTTATGGTTGGCAAGGGGGCGTATTATCCGCGTTGTTAGGTAGTTTAATGATTACCTTTGCTAGACAAGTAAATGGTGCTTTTGCCGATTTGCATGAATTAGAGATGTTTTTAACAACCCAAGCCTTAATTGGTATTGGTTTAGGTATTGCTATTAGTCGCCAGCAACAACTTGCCAATAATTTACGTCATTATCAGCTACGTTTAGAGCAAGAGTTACAAGCACGCCGAGCGTTGATGGAACAACTAGTACATACCGAAGAAGATGTTAAAAAAGCCATTGCTCGTGAATTACATGATGAAATTGGACAAAATATTACAGCTATTCAAATTCAGTCAATGTTAGTAAAAAGAAGTGCAGATAACGATAAAACACGCCAGTCAGGCGAGCAAATTGAGCGATTAGCCCAACAAATACATCAATCTACCCGACAACTGCTACGCCAACTAAGGCCGCCTATTTTAGAAGAGATGTCATTAGAGAAGGCTCTACACCATTTAATTGATGAGTTCTCATTTCATGAAAATGGTATTCACTGTCATTTTCATTATGCTCTTGAAACAGAGCCTGAAAGCGACACCATTATTTTTACACTCTACCGACTAGTGCAAGAACTACTCAATAATATCAGCAAACACGCTAACGCCAGTGAGATCCACATTTCGCTTACTCAACATCAAACACAATTACGACTGGTTGTTCATGATAATGGTATTGGCATTTTGCCTACACAACCTAATAACGGTTTTGGGCTACGAGGTATTGAAGAGCGGATCTGCGCATTGGGGGGAGAATGGGAAGTAATTAGTCAGCTTGGTACTAAAATAATTGTTAACTTACCCACAAATTCAATAGAAAAGCGTGAAAACTAGGAATTAGTCTTAGTCATCTACAACCTTCTCTCATTCTTTTTAACTGCATTTTTCTTACATTGGCAATATCAGAGAGGATGTTATGTTAGGTAAAAATTCGGCATCAATAAATAAGACCTATGATTTTTGGCGTAAAAATTTAATGTTGTCGATGATCATTGGCTATGCCACGTTTTACCTGACTCGTAAAAGCGTCAATTTTGTGATGCCCGTTATGCAAACGGAACTGCATCTAGATAAAAGTGATATTGGCTGGATAGCCAGCCTGTTTTATCTCACTTATGGTCTATCAAAATTTCTCTCTGGTATTTTCCATGACCAATACGGCTACCGTTGGTTTATGGGCGCAGGTCTGGTAATGACAGGGGTGATGAATATTATTTTTGCCTACTGTTTATCCTTTCCTGCCTTGCTTTTAGTCTGGGCACTTAATGGTTTCTTTCAAGGATGGGGTTGGCCCCCTTGTGCAAGGTTACTCACCCATTGGTATTCACGTAATGAACGCGGTTTCTGGTGGGGATTATGGAATATCTCCATCAATCTTGGCGGGATGAGTATTCCCCTTTTAACCGCTTGGTTGGCAACCCATTTTAGTTGGCAAATAGCCTTAGTTATTCCCGGCCTAATAGGTATTGTTATGGGTTTATGGCTTTGTATGCAACTAAAAGGAACACCAGCAGAAGAAGGGTTACCCACAGTAGGTGTATGGCGGCGCGATATTTTTGAATTACGTCAAGAGCAAGTATCGCCTCCGACCCCTATGTTAACCATTTTGAAAGAAAGCATCTTATTTAACCGAATGATCTGGTTACTAGGTTTTTCTTATATTTTAATTTATCTCATCCGTATGGCGATAAATGATTGGGGAAATATTTGGTTATCAGAAACCCATGGCGCTAACTTGTTAAGTGCTAATGCCATTCTTTCTCTTTTTGAGATGGGTGGATTGTTAGGCGCGTTATGTTCAGGCTGGGGCTCGGATTTATTATTCCGTGGCCAACGAGCACCAATGATATTGCTGTTTTCACTCGGGCTTTTTATCGCAGTAACAGCACTTTGGCTAATGCCAATTCATCATTATGCATTGCTTGCAGCCTGTTTTTTCAGTATCGGTTTTTTTGTGTTTGGACCACAGATGTTAATCGGACTTGCTGCCACAGAATATTGTCATAAAAACGCAGCAGGTACGGTAACAGGCTACTTGGGATTGTATGCCTATTTAGGGGCTGCAATAGCAGGTTGGCCATTAAGTCAGGTCATGGCGCATTATGGTTGGACTGGGATGTTTGTATTATTAACCAGTGCTGCGGCCTTAATGGGACTACTACTAATGCCATTGCTGATCGCTGATGTCAGTAAACGTGAGCATTTAGTTGGCCCACTTTCATTTTCCGATGACGACACATTTAAAAGGTTCTGAACATGAAACTGAAAACTCTCTCTACACTTGTTGCCGCCGGCTTAGCTCTTTCTACGGTAAGTTTATCCACCAGTGCTGCGGGTCGCTTAGTGGTTTATTGCAGTGCCACAAATGCGATGTGTGAAGCTGAAACTAAAGCTTTTGCTGAAAAGTATGATGTTAAAACCACTTTTGTTCGTAATGGCTCCGGCAGTACATTAGCGAAAATAGAAGCAGAAAAACGCAATCCGCAAGCTGATGTTTGGTATGGCGGAACAATGGATCCTCACTCACAAGCGGGTGAAATGGATCTGCTAGAGCCTTATGTATCCGCCAATCTTGATCAGATCATGCCACAATTTCGTGATCCGGCTAAACGCAAAGGAAACTACTCTTCTGCGGTTTATGTCGGTATTCTAGGTTTTGGTGTCAATAAAGATCGTTTAAAAGAGAAAGGTCTACCTATTCCGACCTGTTGGAAAGATTTAGTCAAACCTGAATACAAAGGTGAAATTCAAATCGCTGATCCACAAAGTTCAGGCACTGCATACACTGCATTAGCAACTTTCGATCAATTATGGGGAACAGAGCAAGCCTTTGATTATCTGAAAAAACTAAATACCAATATCTCCCAATATACTAAATCAGGTATTGCACCAGCGCGTAACGCCGCCCGTGGTGAGGCCGCGATTGGTATCGGCTTCTTACACGACTATTCACTCGAAGTTGAAAACGGGGCACCACTAGAGCTTATCTCACCTTGTGAGGGCACAGGTTACGAAATTGGCGGTGTCAGTATCATCAAAAATGCCCGTAATATGGATAACGCTAAGTTATTTGTAGACTGGACACTCTCTAAAGAAGCACAAGAAATTAGTTGGAAAGAGGGTAAATCTTACCAAATTCTCACCAATACCACGGCTGAATCTTCCCCGATGGCTTTGAAATTATCAGACTTAAAACTGATTAACTACGACATGGATAAATATGGCGATAGTGATGTTCGTAAAGAGCTGATAAATAAATGGGTTACCGAAGTAAAAATGGGTAAATAGCCTATCAATAGGGCGAGAGATGCTCTCGCTCTTTTTTTTACATAATAATAATGAGCTTTACTGTCGGGGGATTTATGTCTCACACACTCGCTTTGTCTGAAAAAAAGAGGTGGGATCCCATATTTTTATGGATCCTGATTGCATGGATGGCATTTATATTAATGCCTTCATGGAGCCTTGATTATGGTCTATTTGATTCTACCGCAGATGAATTACTTACCTCTTATGGCTGGAGTAACTTAAATATCAGTCTGCTCTGGTTTTTACTTCCCAGCATACTATTAATTCGTCCTTTACATCCTGTAGGGCGAGAAAATCGTATTCGTCACTATTTTGATGCAAGTTTTGCCTTTTTCTGCGCCTTTATCACTATTGTTACCGCAACGATGGAAGGTCGTGGTCTGGGTTATTCGGTTATCGTGCTATTTATTTCATTAGGAATGATAGCCAAGCATGCTTTAACACGCTTAGAGTGGTTAGGGGGTGATAGCTTTGTGATTGGCTCATTAATCACAGTTGTCGCCTTAATCGGTGTTTTTATTATCTTTCCAAGTGTCGCTATCTTTATTCCGATGTTTCAAGATAGTGCTGGCAATTTTGCCCCCTTTGAATTTATTGCCATTCTCAGCCAAGCCCATATTGTTCAGGTGATGATCAATTCAATCTTACTGTCTATCGCAGTTGGTATTGGCTGTACTTTTTTTGGTTTGATCCTCGCCATTTATACATCACGTATTGCAGTAAGATCAGCGATTATTGGTCGAGTATTTTCTATTTTACCTATTGTCACTCCCCCTTTTGTTGTGGGTTTAGGTGTGACCTTGATGATGGGACGTTCAGGTTATATCACTGAATTTTTGGCAACTTATGCAGGTTTAGAAAATACCAACTGGTTATATGGCTTTACGGGAATTTGGCTTGCACAAGTACTTGCCTTTACCCCTATGTCTTTTATGATCTTAGATGGTGCAATTAAAACTATCCATCCGTCATTAGAAGAGGCTTCTTATACCCTTAGAGCTAATCGCTACCAAACATTCTTTCATGTTTTTATGCCGTTACTAAAACCAGCATTAGCCAATGCCTTTTTGATCGTTATAGTGCAATCATTGGCTGATTTTAGTAACCCATTGGTGCTAGGTGGCAACTTTGACGTGATTGCCACTCAAATTTATTTCTATATCACCGGCTCTCAACTTGATTACCAAGCAGCAAGTACGTTAGGTGCTTCACTGTTGGTATTCTCATTATTAGTGTTCTGCATTCAATATATGTGGATTGGCAAACGCTCATATGTCACGGTGTCAGGTAAATCCTATCGTGGTGATGTTCAACCATTACCCACCTCCTTAGTAACCTTTGTCACTAGCGTGTTGGGTATTTGGGTTATCTTTAATATCTTACTCTATGGCAGCATTTTCTACGGTAGCTTTACGGTTAACTGGGGAGTGGATTACACCTTAACCTTTGATAACTTTATTAAATTATTTGGTCAAGGGATGAGCGATGGCGCATGGCCATCATTACTTGATACCTTACTTTATGCGGGTATCGCAGCACCTATTACCGCTATTTTAGGGCTTTTGATCGCCTATATTGTCGTGCGCCAAGATTTTAAAGGTAAAAAGAGTATCGAATTTACGACCATGCTCTGTTTTGCCGTTCCCGGTACTGTTGCGGGTGTCTCTTATATCTTGGCATTTAATGATTCGCCGTTTTATTTAACAGGAACGGCAGCCATTGTGATTATCTCAATGACCATGCGTAACGTGCCGGTGGGAATACGAGCGGGTATTGCAGGATTGGGGCAAATCGATAAATCGTTGGATGAGGCGTCATTAAGTTTAAGAGCAAATTCAATGCGAACTATTTTGTATGTGCTATTGCCTTTATTACGCCCCGCGATTTTATCCGCTTTAATTTATAGTTTTGTCCGCGCAATAACCACCGTCAGTGCGATTGTATTCTTAGTCACCCCTGAAACTCGCGTTGCTACCGCTTATATTTTAAATCGAGTTGAAGATGGTGAATACGGCGTCGCGATTGCCTATGGCTCGATTTTAATCATCGTGATGTTGGCTATTATTTTCTTATTTGACTATTTGATTGGCGAAGCCCGTGTTTCACGCTCTAAAGCCAAAAATGCACAGTAATACGGAGTATAAATCATGACACAATCACATTTCGTTGAACTGAAAAATATTGTTAAGCGTTTTGGTACAAACACGGTAATTGACACGCTCAGTTTATCTATTCCTCAAGGAAAAATGGTTTCGTTATTGGGGCCATCAGGTTGCGGTAAAACGACAGTACTACGCTTAGTGGCTGGATTAGAAAAACCGACAGAAGGTAAAATTTTTATTGATGGTGAAGATGTTACTGATCGCTCAATCCAACAACGTGATATTTGTATGGTGTTTCAGTCTTACGCCCTGTTCCCTCATATGTCTTTAGGTGACAACATTGGTTATGGCTTAAAAATGTTAGGTCGCCCAAAGGCAGAGATCAAACAGCGAGTGGCAGAGGCTCTAGCCTTGGTAGATTTAGCAGGATTTGAAGATCGTTTTGTCGATCAGATTTCAGGCGGTCAGCAACAACGAGTGGCATTAGCTCGTGCTTTGATCTTAAAACCCAAAGTGCTGTTATTTGATGAGCCATTAAGTAATCTGGATGCTAACTTGCGCCGTAGCATGAGGGAGAAAATTCGTGAATTACAACAACAGTTTAATATCACCTCCCTGTATGTTACCCATGACCAAAGTGAAGCTTTTGCCGTTTCCGATATGGTGTTAGTGATGAATAAAGGCAAAATAATGCAATTAGGTTCACCACAAACTTTATATCGCCAACCGGCCTCTGAGTTTATGGCAAGTTTTATGGGAGATGCCAATCTCTTCCCTGCTACTCTAGGGGCTGATTATGTGGATATTTTTAATTATCGCTTACCTCGCCCCGAGAACTTTAACAGCAACAAAACCGAAATTAGAGTGGGTGTCAGACCTGAAGCTATTACCTTATCTCAACAAGGTGAAGCTTGCCAGCAATGTACAATAATCCATGTCGCCTATATGGGACCACAATATGAGGTGACTGTTGCATGGCAAAATCAAACATTGTTATTACAAGTGAATGCAACCCAACTTCAACCTAATGAAGGTGATAGCTATTATCTACAAATCCATCCTTATGGAATGTTTATCTTGGAATAATGGCTTTTATTTTAGTGAGTGAGGCACCCAATGGGTGCCTCTTTTTTTATCGTTATAAACTACAGCATCTTCCCCTGATGTGACATCCTGGTGTAAATACAGAAGTGATATTACAGATAAGCTTATAATCTTATCCTTTTGTTTTATAATGTTATTATTTGTTTTATTGTTATATGGTTGCTATTCCCCTTGCGCAAGATATTTTTGCATTTCATCAGTTGGCACCATACCGCCCCCCGTCGCCCATACTAAATGCGTCGCATTGTGCATTTTTTGACTATCAAGTGATAAACCTTGTAGATAGTCTTTAGCTTGAGAAACATGAATAGCCCCTGTCATTCCTGCTAAAGCGGAAGGCTCTAGCTGGATCCCTTCTTCTTTGTTTAACAAGCTCAATAAGTTATATAACTCTTGATCATCAATGGTGTAATAACCATCAATCAAACGCTCCATTGCCCGTCCAACAAAGCCAGAGGCTCTACCTACCGCCAAACCGTCAGCTGCAGTAATATTGTCGATACCCACTTCTTGAACAGAAATACCATCATGTAACTGGGTATACACCCCAAGTAACATACAAGGAGAATGGGTTGGCTCAGCAAATAGACAATGTACTGCATCACCAAATGCCAGTTTTAACCCAAAAGCAACACCACCAGGCCCTCCGCCTACACCACATGGCAGATAGACAAACAGAGGATGTTCACTATCGACCGGAATATTAAGCGTTTCAAATTGATGTTTTAAACGCAATCCAGCGACGGCATAACCCAAAAATAATGTTTTTGAATTTTCATCATCAATAAAGAAACAACGAGGATTTTTTTCTGCCTCTTTACGTCCTTGTTCAACCGCAATACTGTAATCTTGCTCATATTCCACAACATTAACACCATGAGCGCGTAGCTTGTCTTTTTTCCATTGACGAGCATCGGCAGACATATGAACACTAACGCTAAAGCCCAGTTTTGCACTCATAATGCCAATCGACATTCCTAAGTTACCCGTAGAGCCGACGGCAATACTGTATTGGCTAAAAAATTTGCGGAATTCATCAGAAAATAATTTTTCATAATTATCCTCTGTGGTTAGAAGCCCGGCCGCTATGGCTAATTTTTCAGCGTGAGTGAGCACTTCATAAATCCCCCCGCGCGCTTTAATTGAACCAGAAATAGGTAAGTGGCTGTCCTTTTTCAAACGCAATTGTCCCTCAATAAGGGTGTTATAGCGCTTTTCTAGTGCCTTTTTCATTTGAGGGATATCCACAACGGCTGATTCGATGATCCCCTCAGTTGATGCGGTTTCTGGAAAGGCTTTCATTAAATAAGGTGCAAAACGTTGTAATCTTGCCTGTGCATCCATCACATCATTTTGCGTTAAACCTACATAAGGAAGTCCCTGGTCAGTTGAGGTAACATTGGGGTTAAACCAAACCACCTCTTTTAAATCCACTAAATCACGTACCAGTGGATAATCATTTTTTAATTTATTTATATCTATCGTGGTCATCGTCATTCTCTTTTATATGACAAAAGAAAGCATAAAAGTGCCCCCTAATGCCACAAATGAAGCAATAAAGGTCGCGATACTATAAAAACGGAAAGTTTCGCTTAATGTGGCATTACAATACTGTTTTACTAACCAAAATAGGGAGTCTGTGACAATCGTACAGCCAATAGCCCCAGAGCCAATTGCCAATGTAATAATTTCAGGGCTAATATCTGGATACATTGGCATTAATGGTGCAACGATAGCGGTCGCACCCATCATAGCAACCGTTGCTGATCCTACTGCTGCATGCAGAATAATCGCTACTAGCCAAGCTAATAAAATAGGATGCATATCCAAATTAGAGAGGATCACCGCCAATGAATCGCTTAAACCACTCCCTTTTAAAATGCCGTTAAATGCGCCTCCAGCACCAATAATTAACAAAATATTGGCAATAGAGCTAAAACTATCTTCTGTTTTTTTCAATAGGGTACTCATGCCCATATTACGGCGAATACCTAAAATATAGTAAGCAACAAAAGCAGCAATAAACATTGCAGTAATCGGGTTACCAATAAATTGTAATGCAATATAAACCGAAGTGCCTTTTTCCATATTAAGCTCTGCGGCGGTCTTAATCAGCATCAGAACAATAGGTAATAAAACCGTAAATAATGTCGCCCCAAGTGAAGGTAAATCTTTTTCTTGACGAATTTCCATATCAGAAAATGCTTCTGGTACGGTTTTAAAAGGTAAGCGCTCACCCAATACTTTTAAGAAAAGAGGCCCGCCCACTAATGAGGCTAATAATCCAACAGCAAGACCGGCAACGATCACCGTTCCCATATCTGCCCCTAACTCATTAGTGACAAAAAGCGCTGCAGGGTGTGGAGGAACAATACAATGCACGGCCATTAATGCAGTACATAAAGGGATGGCGAGTTTTAATAATGAGGTGTTTGTTTTTTTAGCAATAGAGAATGCTAATGGAATAAGTAGCACCACCCCTACTTCAACAAACAGGGTAATACCACAAATCAGTCCCACCAATACCATAATAACATCCGGTGATAACCAACGGCATTTTTGTAAAGTGATACCGATGCGCTCTGCCGCCCCCGATATTTCCATCATCTTACCGAGAATAGTACCCAAACCAATAATGGCGGCTAAAAATCCCAGCGTTCCCCCAATCCCATTTTCAATTGCACTGACCATTTCTAATGGGTTCATTTTCATTGCCATACCGACAAAAAAACTGGCAAGTAGTAGTGCTAAAAATGGATGAAACTTAAGTTTTATTATAGTAAAAACAATGAGCAAGATACTTATAATCAGAGTACCTAGTACCCATAGTGTCGGTTCCATAGATCAATCCCTAATTTTTATTTATTGTTAAACATATTGAATATTAATCATTCGACACTTACAAATGATGAAAATAGATACTAAGATGAATTCAATTAAGCCAAATAGGTGATCAGATGCACAAATATTTATCATTTAGATTTCATCTTGGCTATCTTTCACCTTAACATTAACTTGATTATTACCTTACGTTACTAATAATAATTAAATGAGAATAAAAAATGTTTGGATCTTCTAACGTGATCTTGAGAAATAAGCGCTTATCCAGTTATCAATTAGCACGACTTCACACTTTTGAAGCAACGGGACGGCATTTATCATTCGCTTTAGCCGCAGAGGAATTGTCCTTGACGCCTAGCGCGATCAGCCATCGTATTAATACACTAGAGAAAGAATTAGGGATAAAGCTATTTAATCGCTTTCATCGGCGTATTGAATTAACCGAAGAAGGTGAACGTATTTATTGGGCATTGAAAAAAACACTTGAAGATATTAATCAAGAGATTTTAGATATCTATAATCAAGAAATATCTGGCGTATTAACGGTGTATTCTCGCCCTTCTATTGCGCAATGTTGGCTTGTACCTCGTATTTCTGATTTTACTCAACGCTATCCTTCTATTGAATTAAACTTACTTACTGGCAATGACGATATTAATTTTCGTGGTTATGGTATCGATCTCGCTATCTATTTCGATGATAAACACCTGAAAAATCTCTATTGTGAAGATTTAATCTCAGAATCAATTATTCCTGTTTGTAGCCCTGAATATGCTGCTCGCCATGAATTAGTAGGTAATATCCATCACCTTGCTAATTGCACTTTGTTACATGATAGACAAGCTTGGAGTAATAACTCTGATTTTGATGAATGGCGTGCTTGGAGTGAATATATGGGATTAGGATTATTTCCAAATAAAAGTAATATTTGTTTTGATCGCTCTGATTTAGCTGTTATTGCTGCCGTTAATCATTCCGGTGTCGCAATGGGGCGTAAACGCTTAATTCAAAAACAACTCGCAAATAATGAATTAATAGTCCCTTTTGATAATTGTGAGTTTTTTTGTGCACAACGCTATTATCTGGTTACCCGCGATGAAAAGAGTAACGCTAAAGTACAGCTTTTTATTCAATGGCTGAAAAAACAGATCTTACAAGGGATGTGATCTGACAAAATAAAAAAGAGATCGGTTTAATCTAAGCCGATCTCTTACTCATTGGATGATGGTGATGAAATTAATCCGCTAAAAAGTGTTTATCTTCAAGGACAATTAATGGCTCAATATCACTGTCTTTTTTTATCACTAATGTCGGATCAGAGCGTAAGCAACAACCACCATAATGTCCATCTACCGTAAAGGTACAAACCTGAATATATCGGTTAGACACTTTTGGTAAACACCATAACTCTTGATAAATATTTTCTTGATGTTCAAATTGACCACTGGTTTCACCTAATACATTTTCTTGGTGATCAACTAAACCAATATTACTACCACAGCGCCCAGCAATAGGCTTAACTGCATAACCACTCTGCGACAAACGTGGGGTTAAAGTGAACTCAGTATCAAGTAGATAAGGATTATCTGGGAAAAGTTGCCACAAAATAGGTAATATCGCTTTATTACTTGGAATAAGTGTCCAAAGAGGTTCAAAAACCGTGATTTCAGGGCGTAAAAGAACATCAACTAAACGAACTTCTCCCGCCGGATCACCAATACGAATAGGAATAAGTGACTGTTGTTCACTCTCTTCTCTTAGTTGATCTAACGCGGTTTCCCAAGCCCATGTTTTCCATACACATTCAACAATACGTTTATCACCATCAATTAACTGACCACGACTATTCCAATGCAGCTCTTTTAGTCCACGCAGAATTTTGCTGCTATAACCGGCTTTAGTCAGTGCTTGTTGCATAAAGCGAGCATGATAATCTTCTTCATTATCATCATCTTGAAGAATATGTACAAATGGCTTCGCATCACTGTGTTTCCAAGCATCTGATAACGCATCTAATAGACGTTCACCCGGGTTATAACCTGCTTTAATGCCACCCTGTTTAGCCCATTTTTCAATAATTAATCCGGCTTCAGTATGGCAAGATGCAGAATCAGCGTTATATTCATACACCTTGATACCGCGCTCATCCATACAAAAATCTAACCGTCCAGTGATCATTTGATGACGTCTATTTTGCCATGATAGGCGGATACGGGGCCATAACACTTCAGGGATCGCAAATAAACGCAGTAAATTATCGTCTTTCAGCACTTTTTCCGTTGCATGCAGATACATCAAATGCATTTCATTGCTAGCACGTATAAGTTCATGCTCAGCACTTTCTGAAATGGTGAAATATTCATAGCTGTCTTGATTAATCGTATGACCGTGCTGTGCTAGCACATAGGCTTTTTCTAACGGATCGCTTTCATCTAGCCATTTTCCAGCAAATTGCCCCTTGTTGGCTAATTTGGCCTCATGAATAGCTAACAATTCAGGGGCAACTTTAGGTTGAGGTAAACTGTAGGCATTAGGTTCTGTTTGGATCATCCAACCTAGCAAGGTGGTATTATCAAAGGTATCTTCGATAAAATAGCCATTATCACTCACTTTAAGTGGTAACTCTCGTGTCCATTGTTGACCTCGCGGTAACCTAGTGTGGATCACATTTTGTTCTGCAATACGGATTTTATCTTCTAATACTTCGGTAATAACCGCCACATGACCGGTGACTTTAAACTCTCCCCCTTCTTGCCAAATAAGCAACGCTCCTACCGTCGGTGGCTGTTTGCTGCCATTTGCAAAAGCTTGCAAGGGTAAAATATCGTCATCAATCGTTCTTCGTAAGAAACGTAACGAGAAGATCTCATAGGCCATTCCCACATCAGTAAAAACAACCCCGTAATGTAAATAGAGAAAACGGCGTGCAAATTCAACACATTGCCACTTATGCCCCATATACTCATTACCAATATAACTACGGAATGAATCATTGGCGGCATAATCTTCTTTATCTATACTGCTGTAATCTGAAGAGTAAATCGCAACACCACCAGGTGCATAACCGAGTAATGTTCCAAATGGTTCATGACGAATGATCTCTTTTACATTCATAATCTCGACCTTGACGATAATTAGATAATGACTCTGTAATACTTATAATCACCATGTATTATAAGTAACCATCTTAACGCTATCGTCTATCTGATGTGAATGTAAATTTATCAATTTAGATAAAGTAAAAATAATCGAGTTGATTCGATGACATAAAGCTGATTGCGGATTTGACCTGACAAAAAAACTCAAAAATAGTCTGTTATAAATAATATATAACGCCTATTTTTGAGTGTAATCAGTCAAAGAGGTGTTTATCATTTGTTATTCTCCTTTCTTATTTACTCCTTCTCAATCATAAATGCGAGTCTATATAAGTAGAAAAATTGCGTTTATACAATATATAGCACTCTCTATCAAAAAAATGCCGTTTTTCATTCTGCCAAAGTAATTTTTTTTAACATAGGATAAAAAATTAATTATCAATAATAATTTTGTGACTATAAATAATTTACTCAACTAACCGATAACAAAAAGTATGAATTTGACTCATTCAAGTAGGAGAGCTTGAGCTCGTTAAAATTCAGCTTAAAAAACATTGATATTTAATGAAATATTATCAGTAGTTGATAGGAGGAAAGAGGTCACCAATGTCAAAAGTTTATCCTATTTCTCAAATTATTGGACATAAAATTCGCCAACAGCGCCAACACTTGCGTTTATCCGCTAAAGCAGTGGCTGAAAGAGTCGGCGTTAGCCAACAGCAATTTTCACGCTATGAGAATGGGCTATGTAAAATTGATGTTGATATGCTCTTCCTTATTGCTAAAGAATTAAATGTTACACCAACCGCTTTTCTTCCTTCACCGCTTAATGAAGATCCTATCGCATCTTCCAGCGCTGTCACCCAATCTAAGCTATTTTGGAGTGCACAGAGTCAAATTTAATGACCTAAATAACCGTTAATTAGGATCTATAGTGAATTTTTTCGCAAAAGGTATTATTTTGCATTTTTCAATATAAATACAAGTTAGTAACTCCCCCACCTTGTTGAACAGCACCCAAAAAATTGGGCTCTTTTAATCCAAATTGAAGGGTGCTTATTTAAAAAAGCGAATCGCCTTTATTCAACAGAAAAAACAAAACAGATAATGTCGTTTTGCTCCAATTTAATTAATGCCTCATTGAGTCATTAGGTTATTTTTTTGCTAAAATAAAAATAGTTATCTAATAACATCTGAACTCACTTAATAACCATAACATTAAAAAGTGGTAAAAATATGAACAACAACAACGACGAACTCAATAATGCTCTATATCGAGTCGCTTTAGTGTTAGATAAAGGGCTTGAATCAACAAGAGAACTAGCAGCTGGTTATGTAGAAACAATGGGATTGGGGTTTGATAGATCTGTTAG
>NZ_CAWPAV010000020.1:0-28268 GCF_963885725.1 Proteus sp. G4380 | reverse complement strand
TTATATAATAGACATAAATTTTATATTTGTGTTGTTATTTTAAAAAATAAATAGCAACACAGAGTTATCTTATTTTCCCATATCCGAAACCAAACAAAATAATCACAAATAGATCAATTAAATTAACATGAGCATTACAAAACAAACACCACAAGAACATAAAGCTAAAAAATAAAATGAAAACAAGAATAAATAGATGATTTAACTAATTTAATGGTATTTTACTTGATAAAAATCAAATCTTTTTTGATCATCCAAAAAAGACTACCTTAGAATTTGTTATAAATAGGTAATTTACAATTATCTTATATTTCATTTTTTTGACTAACAATGGTTTAGTTATTATTTAAATGAATTTATTGAGAATATTATCATTGTCAAAGAGGGTTATTATTCATTCCCAATGGAGTTTAAATTCGTATATTTAATTTATGTATTTATACGTAATTGAAATAACTATTTTTAAGGCATATCCTTAAATAAAGAATATTAATATTTTATTTAACACTTACCCCTTCTCTAGCTAAGAAAAATAAAATTACAGATTAAGAATTTATTTTCATATGAGGGTTAAAAAATGGAAAATAAAAAAATTATTCGCTCGGAGATAAAAAGAGAAAAAGAGAGTACAAACCAAGATATAAATAAATTAAAGAAATTATTTTCAATAAACAACTATCACTATAGAGATATTAATAACGAAGAAAATCAACATAGCCTTATTTATCGTTGGCCATTACTCAACACATTTAATTCAATAACTAAATGAGAAAAACTATGCCACTAATCGTATTAAAAGGGCTCAGAGGTGGAGTAGGAACCACCTCAATAACCGTTGCACTGGCTCGCCAATTTCATCACCATAAATACAATGTCATTGTTATCGATAACTGTGTGAATAATATCTTACATTTCTATTTTCCAGAAAAATCACAAGTCACCACATTAGGACAAGCACTACTCGCGCATACCCCAATAGAACAAGCGATTTGTGATTATCAAAACGGTTATCAAATTTTACCTTTTGGAGTCGTTAATTCAGAAGATAAATTGCATTTGCAAGCATCTGCCACTGCCAACCAACATCTGCAGCATTTTTTTACCGCTTTTACTCAACAATACCCAGACACTTTAATTTTTCTCGATTTACAACCAGAGCACGATACCCTTTTTAAATCATGGGTTGCGAAAGCCAATATCGTATTAACCGTTACCACACCTGAAAGTAACTGTCATATTCGGCTTAACCAACATACCTTTGCTGCCAATGAGTATATTCTGGTGAATCAATTTTGTGCCACTAGCCAAATCCATCAAGATTTTTATCAATTTTGGCAAACCAGTCAGTTTCCTTTCTGCCCAATAAAACTTCATCGCGATGAAGCATTATTAGAAGCCTGTGCTTCACGCTTACCTTTATATGATTACCGCGCTAATTGCATGTTAGTTGAAGAAATTAATCAACTTCTACAATGGTGTTTGCCTTTATTGTTAAGCAAAAAAGGATAGCCACAATGTCAACCATCGATTATCCAGAGAAAAAAGCGTCCCGCTCGATAAGGCAACAGGCTACTATGCAGTCGCATATCTTAACCCGTTATTACAAATTTTATCGTCATAATGGGGCTTCATTCAGTGCGGCTATCGTGAATGAGCTTTTCTGGGTATTAATGTGGCTCTTTTTGCGTATGGAATCCCCTTTTTGGCAGAAAATAGCACAAAAACAACAACAACTATTTCCTCATATTAATCCGCGTCGCCCTAAATTATGCGATCCGATCCGATACTTATTACAAAGTATTTGGCTTATTTGCCATTATTTGATGCTCACCTTGGTGAAAAAACCGATTCAATTTATTGTCTATATTAGACAGTATTATCAAAATCTCTTTGCTCGCTTATCTCCTGTTGCGCGAGATATGATCCATCATAAGAAAACAAACACGCCACTATGGCAATACGCTCTATTATCGCTCGTTGCTGTTTTTGCCATTTTTATTATCTTATTAAGTATTACTCAACCTTTTGATTTAAAACTACAATTTGTTTTTGTTCTCGTGATTTGGCTGATAGCCTTAGCTATCCGCGATATCCCTGGCCGACTGTCTTCTATTACCATTATTATTTTATCGCTGACTATTGCTTGCCGATATATTTGGTGGCGCTATCAATACACACTCTACTGGGTGGATAATCTGAGCCTTTTCTTTGGGATCTTACTATTACTGGCTGAAACCTATGCATGGATTGTGTTATTTCTTAGTTTTATGCAATGTATTTGGCCACTCCATCGACAACCTATTTCAATGCCTCAAGATACAACACAATGGCCTACTGTCGATATTTTTATTCCCACATATAACGAAGCGCTACAAGTTGTAAAACCAACACTTTATGCCTGTTTAAACATTGATTGGCCTAAAGATAAATTAACTATCTATTTATTAGATGATGGCTCTCGCCCTGAGTTTGCGGCTTTTGCTAAAGAAATTGGTATTCGGTATATCACTCGTGAAAAACATGATTTTGCCAAAGCCGGTAATATCAACCATGCATTGAGCAAAGCCTGCGGAGAATATGTGGCTATTTTTGACTGTGACCATATTCCGACACGCTCATTCTTACAATTTACTATGGGCTGGTTTCTAAAAGACGAAAAAATGGCATTGGTACAAACACCACACCACTTTTTCTCTCCTGATCCCTTTGAACGTAATTTAGGCAATTTCCGCGAAACACCGAATGAAGGCACGCTTTTTTATGGATTAGTGCAAGATGGTAATGATACTTGGAATGCAGCTTTTTTCTGCGGCTCCTGTGCTGTATTACGTCGTTGTGCTTTAGATGAAATTGGCGGGCTGGCAGTTGAAACTGTGACCGAAGACGCACATACCTCATTACGCTTACATCGTCATGGTTGGACTTCTGCTTATATTCGTATCCCTCTTGCCGCAGGATTAGCAACAGGATCACTTTCAGCACATATTGGCCAACGCATACGTTGGGCAAAAGGAATGATACAAATATTTCGTTTAGATAATCCACTCTTTGGCAAAGGGCTGACACTGCCACAGCGCTTTTGTTACCTCAATGCCATGTTGCACTTTTTATCAGGCATACCAAGGATAATCTTCTTATTAGCACCACTAACGTTCCTTATCTTTCATGCCTATATTATTTACGCACCCGCCATCGCTATCGCTTTGTATGTCGTGCCTTATTTATTACACATTTGGTTAGCCGCGACCAAATTACAAGGTCCTTATCGCCACTCATTTTGGGGAGAGATTTATGAAACGATTTTAGCTTGGTACACCACTCGCCCCGTATTAAGCACCCTATTCTCACCTTATAAAGGTAAATTTAATGTCACAGAGAAAGGGGCAATCATGAAGAAAAGTTTTGTCGATTGGCAAATTAATCGCCCCTATATTCTGTTTCTTAATCTTAATTTGTTAGGAATTCTATTTGCTTTCTGGCGTATCGCAACAGGCGATCCCGATGAAAGGTTAGCCGTACTCATGTGCTTAGTTTGGGTATGCTATAACTTAGTATTACTAGGTGTTGCCATTGCTGTTTCTGTAGAAGCAAAGCAAGAGCGCCAGTTCCCACGGGTACGTCTAAAAGTGCCCGCAATGCTATTACTCCAAGACGGTTCGCTTTATTCTTGTCAGCTCAATGACTTCTCTGATAATGGCTGTGCCATTGTATTACCAGATAATTTTACAGTTCCCTTATCTTGTCACCAAGAGATCACCGTTATTCTCAAACAAAATCAACGTGAATATGCTTTTGAAGCACGTATTTTACGGATTGATAATCGCATTATTGGCTTACAACTGCTTAATATGGATACACAAAAATCCATTGATTTTACCGCCTGTACTTTTGAACGAGCCGACACTTGGGCTAATTGGCAACACGCTCTCCCTGCCGATAATCCACTGAATAGTTTAAGAAATATCATTTATATCAGTATGCAGGGCTATAACACCTTACTTAAACGCGCCCCGTATCTTGTTTACCTCTTATTTCGTTTATTAGGGCAGTGTTTATTGTGGCTATTATCGCTACTTCCACGACGTGTCAATGTTTCACAAATATTTCATTAATCTTAACGGTAAAACTCAGCTTTTTGGGAATTTATTAATGAACAATAAGATCTATGGGTAATAATAATGAAAAAATATTTTCTACTATTCGCCTTACTTATGCTTTCCGGTTTAGCTTATAGTGATGACGAAAAAGAAGTGCCAGCGGTTATAACGGAACAACCTTTCATAACGGTTGAAGAAGAGAAAGTCACTTTAACATCACCGGATCAGATAATCCCATCTCGCCAAGAAACACGACTATTTGCAACAACAGCACCTACTTATGGAGCTCTAAAATTACAAGGCGCTAGCCCTGATGGTTATCTAGAATTTGGTGTTCGTAGTGATGAATATGTTTCACAGGCAATATTAGATCTAGAGTTTACCCCCTCGCCTTCATTACTGCCTATAGAATCACATCTTAATATCTATTTAAATGATGAGATCATGGGCGTGATCCCCCTGAAAAAAGAAGAACTCGGCCATAAAAACCACATTACATTACCGCTCGATCCACGGTTTATTCAAGATTTTAATCATTTAAAATTTACTTTTATCGGCCATTACCGAGAAATTTGTGAAAACCAAGCCAATACCACCTTATGGCTTGATATCAGCAAAAATAGCCAACTGCATCTCACCTATCAATCATTGAAATTGAGTAACGAATTAGCCAATTTCCCCGAGCCTTTCTTTGATAGTCGCGATTTTGGTACTTTTACCTTACCTATGGTGTTTAGCCAATCCCCTAATCTTACCCAACAAAAAGCGGCGGGAATACTCGCTTCTTGGTTTGGTACACAAGTCGATTGGCGCCAGCAACACTACCCTGTGTATTACAATCAGTTGCCCAATCAACACAGCATTGTATTTGCCACTAATAAACAACGCCCCAACTTTCTTAATACACATGCCAATGTCAATGCTCCCACCATTGAATTAGTCTCACACCCAACGGATCCTTATGTAAAACTGCTGTTAGTAATGGGTCGTGATGACAATGACTTAATTACCGCCGTCAATGGTATTGCCCGGGGACAAGTTATTTTTAGAGGGGATACCGTCACCATTAATGATGTCAATCTATTGGCACCACGTGAACCTTATGATGCACCTAAGTGGGTACAATTAAATAAACCAATCTACTTTAATACCTTGCAAGATTATCAAGGTCAGTTGCAATCTCGTGGACTAGAGCCTGCTCCCATCACACTCAATATGACCTTACCTCCTGATTTATTTATGTTTAATAATACAGGACTACAGATGCAATTGCGTTATCGTTATACCGCTCCGGCATTTCAAGATGATTCTCGTATGTCGATTTCAGTCAACGATCACTTTATCAAAGCCTACCCTTTAGAGAGAGATAAAAAAGAGAACTTTATTGTGGCTTATCTACCGTTAATTCAAGGATGGATCGAAAACAAAAATCTCCTCAATATCCCCGCGGTAAAATTAGGTGAACGTAATCAGATCCGTTTCTCTTTTGACTATACAAATCCGATCCCCGGAGGCTCCGTTGATCAATGTATTACTTATCACCCAGTCCCTAACACGGTAGCATTAGATGAATTATCAAGCTTTAATTTTACTGGTAACTATCGCCACTATATTGCTCTACCTGATTTGCGTGTTTATAGTCATGCTGGGTTCCCATTTAGCCGTTATGCCGATTTGTCAGAAACCCTTATTTATGTCAACCAATCCCCTTCACCTGAGCAATTAACAACGTTATTGATATCATTAGGTAATATTGGTGCACAAACTGGCTATCCCGCGTTAAATGTCTCTTTAACTGCATCATTAGAGGAATTATCAAAACAAGAAGCTGATTTATTATTAATCGGGACAATTCCCCCAGCACTCAATAATGATAAACAGATGAATGTCTTGATTGATAAAGCACGTAGCGAAATTACACTGCCATCACGTGAAATCACCATTTTTAGTCATACCAATTATCAAGATCTAGATAAGCGCCCAGATAGCAGAACATCTTTAACATCAACCGGATCACTCGGCACTATTATTGGTTTTCAATCTCCGTTCTTTTCACAGCGTAGTGTCGTGGCGCTATTAGCCGATAGTCCCCAAGGTTATCGATTATTAAATGAAGCGATAAGTGATAGTGGTAAACGTGATGCAATGCATGGCTCTGTAGTATTAGTCAGAGAGTCTGGTGTCCATAGTTTACGTGTTGGTGATACCTATTTCGTCGGTTATTTACCTTGGTGGGAAGAGGTTTGGTATGTTTTTGCTTCGCATCCTATTTGGCTAGGGTTAGCTGCCATTGTCGGTATTGTGCTTATTTCTCTTCTTATTTGGCAAGCAATGAAAATAAGAAGCCAACGTCGTCTTGCGGATAAGGAGTAAGTTATGATGTGGCGCATTTGTTATCAATATCGCCAATATCTCCTTGCTCTTAGTTTGCTGGCAGGCATTTTGCCTGTCACGCAAGCCGCAGATGATCCGACTGAAACTTTTTTATATGAGCAAGTTAGACTAGGCAACTCGAAAAGTAACGATGTTTTAGTTTCTCAATCACTGTATCGTTTATCACTTATAAAACCGAACGATCCTAGTGTGTTGTTAATGTGTATCCAATTTGCTGTAAAACAAAAAGAAACAGCAAAAGCACAACAACTGGTTGAGCAATTACGTATGCATGGCGAAAATACTGAACAATATCAACGTGCGATTAGGCTACTATCATTAACCCATGAAGATAACCGCCAAATCCTACAAAAAGCCTACCTTTATCAGACTGCGGGGCGTTATGATGAAGCCTTGCAATTATATGATGATATTTACCAAGGCACGCCCCCCGATGAAGGGTTAGCCCTTGAGTATCTCAATGTATTAATTGCTTCAAGCCATGCCAACAAAATGGCACGTATTAAGCAGATTTATCACACTTATCCCAATAACCAACAGATAGCTAATATCTATCAGCAATATCATCTTACCCCAGCATTATCTACCGCATCGGCGGGCTCTGTCTCCTATAACACACTATCTATTCGCGCATTAAAACAGCAATTACGCCAGCAGCCTGATAATGCAGACATAATAGGAACATTAGGCGTGCGCTATTCGCGCGCAAATCAACGGGCACCCGCGATTTATTATCTTTCTCAAGCACTCACATTGTCCCCCAAACACGATGATAGTGATTTGTGGCGTACGCTGTTGCAATCAAATCAATATTGGCATTTACTTGCCAAGGCTGATGAAGCGTTATTAAATCAAGAGTACTCTGCCGCTAAGCACTATTTTACCCAAGTACGTCAACTCAGCCCCTATAAAAGTGAAGCTTATATTGGTTTAGGGGATATCGAGTTGGCGCTGCATCAATTAGAGCAAGCTGAACGTTATTATCAACAAGCGCTACAATATCAGCCTAATGATGCGGCGACTTTGCATAGCCTGACCAAGCTCTATCGTCAACAATCGCATCAAAAAGCCGCCCAATTTATGGCTAACTTGACATCACAGCAATACAAAAATTTAGCCCAAGACTATGGGTATATCATTTCAGGTATACAACAAGACTTAGCTGCTGATGATGAACAGCAACAACACTATCTCAGTGCGATTGAGAAACGTAAGGCTATCGCTAAAGCGTATCCCGATGAAGTCTGGAATATTTATCGTCTGGCGGATGATTTACTTATCACTCAACAACCCCAACTTGCTGAGGATTACTTTAATCAACTTAATCAACGACGACCTAATGATCCCTCTCGACGATATGCCTATGCGTTATATCTCAATAAAACAGGGCGAGCACAACAAGCACTTAACACCTTAAAGACGATCCCTTTATCGCAGCGCAGTGAAAGTATGAACGCCTTAGATAGCCAATTACGTTTTGGTCAAATTATGGCGCATGCACAATCACTAAGAGAACATAACCAACAACAGCAAGCTGTCGAATATCTTTTCACCCATATTCCTCCTGAGCAAAAAATAGAAAGCTATCTGTTATTAGCGCAATGGGCCGAAGAAGATGACCAACTCAATCAAGCATTAAATTATTATCATACAGTATTAAATTTAGCGCCTAATAATGAAACAGCACTATTAGGTGCAACAGAGATATCTTTAGCGCAACATCAAATAGATCAAGCTCGTTATTACTTAGCTCAGATAGAACAATTATCTCCTGAAAAATTTAACCACTATTCACTAAGACGTTTAGCAAACGCTGAAAAAACGACGGGAAATATTGATAAAGCCAAACACTATTTTATCTATTTAGCTCGCCAAGTTGACAAGGAGCCAGATAGTGCTGATGGATTAATTTTACGTGATATTGGTCGTTTTTATCGTGATAGCCAACAAGTTCAATCCGCTCATCACTATTATCAACAAGCGATGCTAAAAGAGGGTATCACGCATACACTGCCAAAAAACAATATTGAATACACCACACTTATGCGTAACAACCTAAATGATAATTGGCTATCACGTAGTGTACGTGATGATGCAAGTACCCTTTATCGTCAACAAGAGTGGCGTTTTACCCTAGAGCATGATTATTGGGGATCAAATGGCAGTGAGGGATACTCTAAATTACGCGCTCATACCACCATGTTACAACTGGATCATCCTATTTATCATGGACGTTTCTTTTGGCGTACTGATTTTGTGCACTTAAATAGTGGCACATTAGGTACAGCGCCATACGATGCTAAATTTGGTAGTTGTTATCGCACAGGTTGTTTCCCTCTAAAGCAAAAAGCCTTTGGTGTTAGTCCTGCTATCGGTTGGGAAAATGAGCAATGGCAATGGGATTTAGGTACCACGCCACTCGGTTTTAATGTAACTGATTGGGTAGGTAAAATTGCTTATAACGATAGTTTTTATCATCTCGGTTGGAGTGTAGATCTTCACCGTCGCCCGGTAAATAGCTCATTACTTGCCTTTGCAGGCCAACGTGATAGTTGGACCAATCAAGTTTGGGGAGGAGTAAGAAAAACGGGGCTTCGTTTAAGTGGCAGTTATGATCTGGGAGGCAAGGATGGGTATTGGGGAGAAATATCGTTTGATAGATTAACAGGAAAAAATGTTAAAAATAACAGCAGTGTAAAAGCCATGGGTGGTTATTACTATAAGTTAATCAATGAAAATGATCGCCGCATTTCTGTTGGCTTAAATAGCATGCTTTGGCATTACAATAAAGATCTTAGTGGCTACACCTTGGGGCAAGGGGGTTATTATAGCCCACAACAATATCTCTCATTCTCACTGCCCGTTAATTACCGTCAACGTACTGAAAATTGGTCATGGGAAGTATCTGGCTCTCTCTCTTGGTCTTATTCAAAAACCGATGATAGCAGACGTTATCCATTACAAAATCTCGTTTCAAGCGATAAATTTAATTCTGATCCCATAAAAGAAATATTTAAGCATGAGAGAAATATCATTGATAAGGGGGATTCGGGTCATGGTTTTGGTTATACAGCAAGAGCATTAATTGAACATCGAATAACACCACATTGGTTTATAGGTGCCGCTATCGATATTCAGCAAGCGAAAAACTATACGCCAAGCCATGCACTAATGTATTTACGCTATTCATTTGATGGATGGAATGGTGATTTAGATCTTCCGCCTAACCCGCTTATTCCTTACGCAGATTTTAAATAATCCCGTAACAAGATTAAACAACAAACAGACAGCTAATGCGGTCCGTTTGTTGTTTTTTATCGCGTGTGATTAAAATAGTGATGATTATTGTGGTTTGCGAATTAACCCAATAATTAGCCACCCAACAATCATAGCTGACACAAATAATACACCTTGGGTAAAACCACCCCCCGCTAATACCAAACCCGGTCCAGGGCAAATACCCGCAAGCCCCCATCCTAAACCAAATAAGATACTGCCGAAGACGAGAGGTTTATCAATCACTGTTTTAGTTGGAATGGCCAGAGGACAGGCTAATAAACTTTGTTGACGATGACGTGCAATTTGGTAACTAATAGCACTGACGATAAGCCCCGCCCCCATAATAAATAACAATGACGGATCCCAATCCCCACGAATATCTAAAAATGCCAAGATCTTTTGTGGGTTGCTCATACCACCGATGATCAATCCAGCACTAAATAATAGGCCACTAATAAAAGCAATTAATTTGGTCATTATCTTAGCCTCCGATGACATGGCGTTGAATATACACAGTCACAAATGCCGTCACCATAAAGACAAGAACTGCAACAATAGAACGACGCGATAATCGTGCTAATCCGCAAATTCCATGCCCACTGGTACAGCCATTCCCCAGACGTGTACCTGCTCCCACCAGTACACCGGCAATGATCAACTGCCAAGGTGAAACGTCGATAATAGGTGTTAACGGTTTATCAAATAGATAAAATAGTGTCGGTGTAATCAACATACCGAGTAAAAATGCCCATCGCCACCCATTACCTTGTTGGTTAGTGGTTAATACTCCTCCTAAAATCCCACTAATACCTGCAATACGACCATTAAACAGTAATAAAATAGCCGCTGCTAAACCTATTAATAGCCCACCCAATGCCGAGCTCCAAGGCGTAAAGTGAACCCAATCTATATTCATAAGTTAACCTGCTATAGGACAATATAGCTGATAAAGTGTATTTAATAGCACCAATACTTTTTCATCAGCAATAGAATAAAAAATACGTTTTCCATCACGACGAGTATTCACAAGCCCTTCATTTCTTAACACAGTAAGTTGTTGAGAAAGCGTAGGCTGGCGGATCCCTAAACTTTCTTCCAATTCACTGACACTTTTTTCGCCCTGACTTAATTGGCACAATAAGAGTAGTCGATCACCATTGCCTAGCGTTTTCAGCATACTAGAGGCTTCATTAGCCGCTAATTTCATGGCTTCCAATAAATCAGGTTGAACTCGTTGTGTCATGGTAAACTCCATAATCAATATACTTTTTAATAATATGTTAATTTATATATTGTGCAAGTTTTCTTTTATTGCGTGTTTTAATAAGGCGCTATATGCTCTCTAATATGAAAACAGTAAGAGTCCCTATCGCCTTAGTGCAAAGTGTTATGCGTACACTGCGTGAAAAACTGCAACAGGCCAATAAATATCTTAATACAGATTACCCAGAACCCACTCTACAATATAACCAGAGAGGAACTATTGCAGGCAGTGCCTATTATGCAAATTGGGAGATCCGTCTTAATCCTACATTATTGATTGAAAATAAACAGAATTTTATTGAAGAAGTTATTCCTCATGAATTAGCACATCTGCTAGTTAGTCGCCATTTTGGTCGTGTGGCACCTCATGGCAAGGAGTGGAAATGGATGATGGAAACTGTGTTACAGGTGAGTGCGAAACGGACCCATCATTTTGATATCAGCAATGTAACAGCAAAAACGTTTAGCTATGCTTGTCGCTGCCAAGAAATACACCAGTTAACTCTTCGCCGACACAATAAAGTACAACGAGGAGAAACCCAGTATCGTTGTCGTCATTGTCAGGCGATTTTACAATTAATTAAAGAGTAAAAAAAAGTAAGCTAGCAAACAAAAAATAAAGCCGATAACTTGTTAGTTTATCGGCTTTATTCGGTATAAATAGGGGAGAATTGATATATTAAGCAAACACACTCATGGTATGAGATGCTATTTCAAAGTAGATAATAAGCCCAGTACCATCAATAAATGTTGCAATAAAAGGTGCAGACACCACCGCAGGATCAACACCAATACGCTTTAATACCATTGGAATAATAGAAGAGACAATAGCACTCCAAACCGTAATTGAAATTAGCGTTAATCCCACCACTATCATCACTTCCATGCCAACCCCTAAGGTCCAAGCACGAATAAATCCTGCTATTCCCATGGTTAAAGCCACCATTATCGAGGTCGTGATCTCTTTTCTTAATACTGACCATACATTACGCAAGCTCACCTCACCTAATGCCATGGCACGTACTAATGTTGAGGTAATTTGTGTACCGCTATTGCCACCAGTACCAATTAATAATGGAATAAAGAAAGCTAAAGAGATAGCAGCTTCAAGTCTGTCTTCAAAAGCATGTAACACCGTACTGGTATAAGCTTCAGCAATAAACAGCATTAATAGCCAGACAACACGTTTACGCCACAAAGTAACCGGACTTGTCTCTAAATAAGGTTGTTCTAATGGCGACGTTGCCCCCTGCATTTGTGCATCTAGCGTATTTTCATCTTCAATTAAATCAGCAATATCTTGAGGCCGTAATACACCAACTAACTTACCAAAATGCATCACAGGTACACTGTCTAAACCACTTTGGCTAATTAACTGATAAACATCATGTCGGCTTTGCTCCGGTGAAACTGAGAAAAATGTTTGGCGCATAATATCCGAAACAAAAAGCCCATTATCAGCAAGTAGTAATGATTTAACCGGCAAAATACCGTTAAGATAATTATCTTTATCTACGACATACAGATAAGTTGGAATTAATTCATCTTTTAAATCATTAACCAGCTGTGCTTTTACATGTTCAACCGAATCTGCGACAGAAACAGAAATATAATTCTGGCTCATATAAGCACTAACGGTAGCATCATCTTTTAAACGATGATGTTGCTCTTGTATTGAATGATTATTGGGTGTGTTTAAGGATGTGCCTGCCATTAATGCAGCATCCATTTTATGTTGAGGAGTAAATTTCATTTTTTTGGTTCCCTATGACTGTTTGTGTTTAGCAAATCAGTTCTCAATAGGGGCGAAACCAGATGCGAGAATGCAAAAGCTATCTACACGTCTCGGTTTTAGCACTATACAACGTATCCGATGAATACTGGAAGTTACATGGAGATATACCTTCGGTCGATATATCTTGTCCTAATCTTGGGCGTCTCTCGACGTCGTCAGATCAGTAACCTGTGTTTGTATAGGAGCCTCGCCTAACGAGATACTGCACTTTTCTTGCGAATGCGGCGCGCATTATAACCACTCACATTATAATGAAAAGTCTCATCGTAGTTTTGTTTAAGTTCTATTGATAAATCTTAAATCGCTTATTTTTTACATCATTAATTAAATACTCACCTCAAATAGAGATGAATAAAATAGTTTTAAATAAATTGGTTATTAATTGATTATTTTAATGCTAATTTTTGTACTTTTATTTCTTCAGCTTGTGAGAAGATCTCATTGACTGTTTTACCATCTAACGATTGACACATTTTTCGCGTGATCATATCAGCATTTTTATTGCGCCCAGCAATGACTAAATCATTAAAATTAATATCATTTAGCATGGCTAATTCTATTGCTTCATCAAAGCGTTGCTGCTCTTCAAGCGGTAATGAATTGCGCATTTCTACAATCGATATTCGTAATGACTCAACATTAGAGCCATCTAGGGTTTGATTTTTTTCGCAACCAGAAAGTATGACAGTAAATAAACAAATAAATAACAATTTTCTCATATATCCCCCCTTTCCCTATCATAAATTAAATAATAGCAGAATGTGTATCAGTAAACTGCTAATTAAGTAAAATAAATATTTAATTCATTATAGCTTTACGTGTTATATATTATATTGAATAAATAAACTCTCTTTTTAAAAATAATAACAAAAAACCCCGCTAATAAATTAGCGGGGTAAAATAGAAGGATAGATAAAGAATAGATAATAAAATGAATGATTAGGCTAGTTCAACATCACCTGTTAATCGACAACTACAGGCTAAAACATAACCTTGTGCTATCTCATCAGCAGTTAAAGTACTGGTGCTGGTGACCTCATAATCACCTTTCACAATGCGTGTTTTACAGCTACCACACACTCCAGCACGACAAGCAGCCAAAACAGGAACACTGTTTTCTTCCATCGCTGTTAATAATGTCATCCCCACCGGTACGTTAATTTGCCTTAACGGATGACGAATAGTCATAGTAAGTTGTTGTGCTTCATCAACACACATTGGCTCATCACCAAAACGTTCCATAAAAATATTCTCTGCACAAACACCAAGATTTTTGGCAAAACGCGCAGTATCTTCCATATAACTATTAGGCCCACAACACATAACAGTACGATTGGCAATATCAGGCACTAAAGCGGCTAGTTTTTCTTGTGAAATACGTCCACTAAAAATTCCCTTATCATCCGGTAATTTAGGCATCATAATAAAATTGAGATTATAGGGATAAGCATTAGCTAACTCTAACCACTCTTTTTCAAAAATAAATTGGCTCTGTTCGCGAATATTAAAAATGACCGTGATATCCGCTTTAGGTTGATTATTTAACAACCAACGCGTCATCGACATAATAGGGGTTACACCGCACCCCGCAGCGAGCATTAAATAGCGCGTTCCTTCTCTATCTGCACAGGTGAACTCCCCTTGTGCGTCTGATAACCAGAGATAATCCCCCGGCTTAACTTGGGATGTTAACCACGTTGACCCCACCCCATTGTCGATGCGACGAACCGTTAAAGAGACAAAAGGACTTAATCCCGGAGAAGACGAGAGCGTATAAGCTCGCATCGTTTCATCGCTATTATTAATACTGACTAGTGCAAATTGGCCGGGTTTATAGCGATAAAAATCATGGTTAATTAAATTCAGTGTCCACACTTCCGGGGTTTCCTGATGGATAGAGTGAACTTGCATACGATTAGGACAAAGAGCTGTTGGCATCGTCATGGATATTGCTTCCTTACCGAAGCCTTTAGGCTTCGGCAATGATGATGAATAAATAAATTAAGCAGAAAGAATTTCTTGAAGATCTTGTTCTGGCGTGGTGATCGCACGCATACCAAATTTTTCATTAAGTATTGCGAGCAAATTATCGGTTAAAAATGCAGGCGCAGTCGGCCCAGTATAAATATTTTTTACCCCTAATGAGAGTAGGGTTAATAAAATAACAATCGCTTTTTGTTCAAACCACGACAAAATCAAGGACAGGGGTAAATCATTTACACCACAACCTAATTTTTCTGCAAGATTAACCGCTAGCATAATCGCAGAGTAGGCATCGTTACACTGACCCACATCAAGTAAGCGCGGTAAGCCCTCTAATGTGCCAAAATCAAGTTTATTAAAGCGATATTTACCACAAGCTAATGTCATAATTAAGCAATCTTGGGGAATGGCACGAGCAAGATCGGTATAGTAGCTACGTTCACCACGACTACCATCACATCCCCCAACTAAGAAGACATGACGAAGTTTTTTCTGTGAAACTAAATCAATCACTGTATCAGCCGCATTTAAGAGTGTTTGACGACCAAATCCAACAGTAATTAAGTGTTCAATTTCACTGTACGGAAATCCCTCTAAAGAGAGCGCTTGCTCAATCATTTCAGAGAAATCATCACCTTTAATGTGTTTCACACCCGGCCAACCAACAATACTACGCGTCCAAATACGATCGCCATAGTTCCCCACATTAGGATCAATAATACAGTTAGATGTCATTAACACAGGGCCAGGAAATTTGGCAAATTCACTTTGTTGATTCTGCCAACCACTTCCGTAGTTACCGACTAAGTGTTTATATTTTTTCAGCTCTGGATAACCATGGGCGGGTAACATTTCACCGTGCGTATAAACATTAATGCCTTTACCTTCGGTCTGTTCAAGTAGCATCTGTAAATCTTTCAGATCATGGCCTGAAATTAAAATAGCTTTACCTGCTACTGGGCGTACATTAACGGAAACAGGGGTTGGATCACCATAAGCTTGAGTTTCACCTTTATCCAATAACGCCATAATACGAAAGTTCATTTGACCAATGCCCATTGCATTGTCTAGCAACTCATTCATATCCGCAGGATCGGTACCTAACCATGCCATGTAACGATGATATTCAGCATAAATTTCATCATCGTACTGGCCTAAAACATGAGCATGCTCCATATAAGCAGCAGCACCTTTTAAGCCATACAAGCAAAGCATACGTAAACCATGCAGATCATCCCCCACTTGCGCTTTATCATTATTTAATGCAAAGCGTTGGGCTTGTTTCTGTAGACTGGCTAAGTCGTTGCCTTCTAATTGAATTTCGGCTTTAGGATGAGCGACTTGGATGGCTGCATTTTTGGCTAACGTACGTGATTTTAAGCTTTCACGTAAATAAATAGCCTCTTTGGCATATCCAACAATACGTTCAGAATCAAAATTAACATTGGTTAACGTCGAGAAGAAAGCCCGTGGCGCAAAGCTGTCTATATCGTGATCAATAATATCAACACTACGCGCAGCTAATGCCCATGCTGACAGCCCTTCTAATACTGCCACCAATAAGTCTTGTAGATCAGAGGTTTCTGCTGTTTTACCGCACATACCTTGTGCATAGGCACAACCATTACCAACAGGTGTTCTCATTGTTTGTTCACATTGCACACAATACATATCGAATTCCTTCTATAAGATGACGCTTTATTTTTATAAGTTGCATTAAATATGCAACATAAGAATACGCCATTTTTATAGTAGGAAAAGTGTCAGATGAAATAATCTGCGCCATGTTTGATCTAACGCAATTTATTGCTGTGCTTAAGAGCTTGCTTTTTTTTCTGTTGATTTGGCTTCACACCTCGTAAGAGGGTGAGTAAACAAAGTAAAGGGCTTTTCTTATAAGGGAAATTGAGAAGAAATGTTGCAGTGTCGCACGGGATGATTTTGTTATATCTCAGCTAAAAAAGAGTGAGGTGAATCGATTAAATTAATTAGTTCTCATTGTATACATAATATCTATTTATTATTTTTGATAGTTAATATTACCTATTGCATCAATAGCTAATAAAATTACTACAATTGATATATTTTAATAGTACGAGTATTACGAAATGAAACTATAGAATTTGACGATACTCCCCCTACACTGGAGATTAAAAATGATTAAATTAAATAATGTTCCATCCGAATTTCGTCCCTTAGAAAGCTATAAAATGTTAATTGGCGGCGAATGGGTATCCAGTACATCGCAACAAACGACCAAAACCTATAGTCCCGCAACCGGTGAGTTATTAAGTGAATATCCATCAGGTACAGCTGAAGACGTTGATCTTGCTGTAAAAGCGGCTCGTAAAGCTTTTGATCATTGGCGTAAAACCTCTCCTGCTCAACGCCAAGCGCTATTATTAAAAATTGCTGACCGTTTAGAACAAGAGCAAGAACGTTTTGCTTGGATTGAGTCTCTTGATAACGGTAAACCACTCAATGAATCGAAAAACATCGATTTACCCGCCTCTATTGACCATTTTCGATATTTTGCAGGCGTGATACGCTCTCATACCGATGAAAGTGCTGTCTTAGACGAAAATACCCTGAGTCTTGTTATTCGTGAGCCCATTGGTGTCGTTGGACAAATTATTCCATGGAATTTTCCATTATTAATGGCTGCTTGGAAATTAGCCCCTGCCATCGCCGCTGGAGATACCGTTGTTATTAATCCAGCCACACTCACCTCACTTTCATTATTAGAGCTAGGTCGTATTTTAAATGAAATATTACCAGCCGGTGTTATAAATATTGTTACTGGTCGTGGATCTGTTGCTGGACAAGCTATTCTAGAACACCAAGACATTGATAAACTAGCATTTACCGGTTCAACCAATGTAGGTTATACCGTTGCAGCTGCGGCGGCGAAAAAAATGGTACCAGCCACTTTAGAATTGGGGGGTAAGTCAGCCAATATCGTCTTCCCTGATGCGAATATGAAAAAAGCCGTTAAATATTCCGCACTAGCGATATTGATGAACCAAGGACAGGCCTGTGAATCTGGCTCCCGTTTATTCTTACATAGAGATATTCATGACGCATTCTTAAAAGAGTTAAAAGCAGAATTTGAGCGTATCCGTGTTGGTGATCCACTTGATCCTAATACACAAATGGGTACTCAAGTCAGCCAAGCGCAAATGGATACCATTTTAGGGTATGTTGAGCTGGCCAAAAAAGAAGGTGCAACCATACTCACAGGAGGTGAGCGTATTACGGGTGAAGGGTTTGATGATGGCTTTTTTGTTCGCCCAACCATTATTATCAATGCCACAAACCAAATGCGTGTCGCACGTGAAGAAATTTTTGGCCCTGTATTATGTGTGATCCCATTTGATAATGAAGAAGATGTTATTGAAATGGCTAATGACTCTGAATATGGCCTTGGTGGTGGTGTCTGGACTCAAGATATTAACCGCGCACTACGAGTTGCAAAAGCCGTTAGAACTGGCCGTATGTGGGTAAATACTTATCATGAACTTCCTGCTCATGCACCATTTGGCGGTTATAAAAAATCAGGCTTAGGTCGTGAAACGCATAAAATGATGTTAGATGCCTACAGCCAAGTGAAAAACATCTTCATTAGTACCAAAGAATAATTAACCTCTAGTTAAGCATATTCTTATAAATATAATTATCTATACTCATCTCTTAGCCTTCTCCCCAGAAGGCTTTTTATTTGCTGTAAGCAACAAAAAACCGTATGCGCTTTTCCTAATATCTAATATTAACTGCTCACATACGGTTATTCGTTTAGATGGTCATTTAGCCTTAGATAAACAAACGCGTTTATTCCGCTTCTGCTTCTTTTTTGCTTACAGAATTCACTTGTTCATTTAGATCAATATCAACCGCATTAACATCTTTTATATAGTCTTTTGTTAGACGATAAACGATGGGGCTAAGCAGTGCTAATGCAATTAAGTTAGGAATAGCCATCATCGCATTTAATGTATCAGCAAGTAACCAAACAAATTCTAAGGATTGAGTCGCGCCAATTGGCAAGGCAATTAACCATGCAATACGAAAAGGCATAATGGCTTTCGGTCCAAATAGATATTGCACACATTTCTCACCGTAATAGCTCCAACCTAAAATAGTGGTAAAAGCAAAAACAGCCAATGCGATCGCAACAATATAGTTACCTCCAGGGATAGCCATAGAGAACGAACTTGCAGTAAGTGTTGCCCCACTTTGCCCTGTCAGCCACTGTCCGGTGATCACAATCGTTAATCCGGTGACAGAACAGACAATAATGGTATCAATGAAAGTCCCCAACATGGCAATTAAGCCTTGACGGATCGGGTTTTGTGTTTTGGCTGTCGCATGAGCAATGGGTGCACTACCTAATCCTGCTTCATTGGAGAATACACCTCGTGCAACACCAAAACGTATTGCCGCCCAAACAGCCGCACCAGCAAACCCACCTTGCGCAGCAACCGGTGTGAAAGCAGATTTTACAATCAACATAAATGCATCAGGAATAGCAGTAATATTCAGTGCAAGTACGACAATCCCTGCCCCAAAATACCCTACTGTCATAATGGGCACTAATTTACCGGCAACATCAGCAATACGCTTAATTCCACCAATTAATACAGCACCGACTAAAATAACTAATGCAATTGCTGTCACTGTGGTAGAAATACCAAAATTACTTTGCAAAACATCCGCCACTGAGTTTGCCTGTACCGTATTACCTATACCGAAGCCGGCAAAACTACCAAAAATAGCAAATAGCGTTCCTAACCAAAGCCATTTTTTACCTAAACCGTTTTTAATATAATACATCGGTCCGCCTACGTAGTTGCCGTATTTATCAACCTCACGAAAACGTACCGCTAACACAGCTTCTGAATATTTAGTCGCCATACCGACTAAAGCAGTCATCCACATCCAAAATAGCGCTCCCGGTCCACCTAATACAACCGCTGTAGCGACTCCAGCAATATTGCCCGTACCGATAGTGGCAGAAAGCGCCGTCATTAATGCATTAAAAGGTGAGATTTGCCCCTCACCTCTTTTATCATTTTTCTCAAATAAGAGTTTAAATCCTGTACCTAATTTTCTAATTGGCAGAAAAGAGAGTCTAAACTGCATAAATAGACCGATGCCTAGAATACCGACTAACATCGGTACTCCCCACACCACGCCATTAATAGCGCTTAATATATTTGTGATGAAATCCATACGTTACCCTTTTTATCCAAATGTTATGTAAATATATATTTTTTGTTATCAGATACACTAAAGATGAAAAAAAGGAAATATGCTAGAAAAAAAACCGACTAATTATGAAATTGATTACATTATGTGAGAAATATCACTTGATGATTAAATTACGCTATTATTAGATACATTGTTATTTATATATAAAACATAAATTATGTATCAGCGAAACACGATCAAAAAATCGCAAAATCAACAACGCTTTAATTGGTTTAGAAAAGCGAAAGAAACTAACCTTGCCCCGGTGAAAACACTTATTCTTTCCGCCATTATCGGTACGTTAGCCGGATTAATTGGGGTACTATTTGAAAAAGCCGTTGGCTGGGTCATTCATTTAAGACAAGCTAAATTAGCCGAGGTATTAACCAACCCTTATCTTTTGGCTATTGGCACGTTACTTGTTTCCTCTCTTTTAGCCATGAGTGGCTACTACTTAGTGAAGAAGTTTTCACCAGAATCTGGTGGTTCAGGTATACCGGAAATTGAAGGGGCAATGATAGATATTCGGCCAGTTCGTTGGTGGCGGGTATTGCCAGTAAAATTTATAGCCAGTATCGGTACTTTAGGCTCAGGTATGGTACTTGGTCGTGAAGGCCCCACCGTGCAACTAGGGGCTAATATTGGTCAACTCGTTAATGATGTCTCTCGCGTTAAAGATAAAGGAACACGCCAAACACTATTAGCCACAGGGGCTGCTGCCGGTTTAACGGCTGCCTTTAATGCTCCCTTGGCAGGCATTCTATTTATTATTGAAGAGATGAGACCACAATTTAAATATAATCTTATCTCTATTAAATCCGTCTTCATTGGCGTGATCATGTCTTGTATTGTATTTCGCCTAATTAATGGTGAAGGAGGCGTCATACAGATAGATAAATTTTCTTCAGCGCCGATGAATACACTGTGGCTCTATTTAGTGTTAGGAATGTTATTTGGTGTTGTTGGGGTTATTTTTAGTAAATTACTGTTTTATGTTCAAACACAATTCCAACATTTTTATCAAGATAAAACCTCACGTTTTGTTTTAGCCGGTGGCGTGATTGGTGGTGCATGTGGTTTACTTGCGTTGATTATTCCTGAAATAACCGGAGGCGGTTTTAGTATTATTCCTGCATTAAGTGCCGGAGGATATTCGTTAACTGCACTGCTAATATTTTTTGTGTTACGTACCATCACCACCATTATCAGCTTCTCCTCCGGTGCACCAGGAGGAATTTTTGCCCCCACATTAGCCTTAGGCACACTCTTTGGTAGCGCTTTTGGATTAATGGCAACCTATCTTTTCCCTGATTATCAAATTCAAATTGGCACTTTTGCTATTGCTGGAATGGGTGCTTTATTTGCCGCAACGGTGAGAGCACCACTAACTGGGATTGTGTTAGTTCTAGAAATGACCGATAACTATCAACTTATTTTGCCAATGATAATTACCTGTCTTGGCGCAACCATGCTGGCGCAATTATTAGGCGGGCGACCTATTTATACGGTTCTACTCGAAAGAATACTACAACGCTCAGAAGCCAAAGAAAAAACAGAGGCTCCCAAAGAGCCCCTATAGTTTTCAAATACTAAAATACCCTCGCTGTGATCTAACGAGGGTATTTTTCTCACCATCTATTTATTATTTTTTACGCGCAATTAATGTCGCAAAATTAAGTTGAATACGATTACCATTAGCATCAGTTTTATGTAGATGCCCTGGATTTTCATTATATTTAATAATATCCCAGCCTTGATAATAATCCGCTAACTCACCTTGGCGCAAGAAGGTTTTGAAAGGAACTTCAGCAGATCCACTATTTGCTGTTTCAACAGGACAAACAATGACATTAATCCCCTCTGGATTTGTACACTCCTGCATATTTTTAATAATATCTGCGATACGTTGACGCTGGCAAAACATCAAAACCACAGTAGAAATAATAATATCGTATTTCTCATTTAATGCTGCTTCATTTATATCATATAAGCCGCTTTTGATCGCTAAACCGGTTTTAGCTTTGACGGCTTCAATTGCATCAATATGAGCGGCATTAATATCTAATGCGGTCACATCATAACCTTGTAATGCTAAATAGAAGCTATTACGACCACGCCCTGCGCCTAAATCAAGCACTTTACATGGGGTAGTCAATGTTGCCATATAACGCACTTCCGAATGAGGTAATGACAAATCATTTTCTTTAAAAAATTTATCTTCGGGAGTGCATAAAAAAGAGAGCTGGCAAAGTACATCATCACTCGCTTTATCGATTTTATGCCATTGCTGAGGTTGAATAAGCGGAGGCTGATTTTCGCTATCACACTCTAAGAACACTTGTTCTCCATCATCCTTAAATAGCACAAATGTCATACTCCCTTGTAATATCCGCATTTGCGCATAAGTGCCTTCTTTTGTGTTATGACGCTCTAATAATGCTAAAGGGATCGCTGTTAAGTGCCATTCAGGTAGCGTTTTATACGTAACAAGTTCCATAATTCAACCTCTATTAAGATGCATTTTAAATACATCTTATTGCAATCACTCTCTTAGGTAAAGGGTGATTTTTGACATACATTATTTTAAATATTTATTGATTAATAAATCAGTAACATCAGACGAATTAATAGATTCACCACAAAGGACTTTCATCATAATTTCTTTGCCTAACGAAGCTAAAGACAACAGCATATCTGGACGTAATCGACTTATTTTTTCTCTATTCTCATCTTTATTAATGATAGTGATTAATTTCGCTTGAAGGTCTGGACACTCTTGAATAGTTAATAAAATAAAGGTATTTTCCGCATCACTTTCAGATAACGTCGCCACCCAACTCGCTTGGCGAATATTTGCCGTTTGTAATGTTTTTACATTGGTTGGATCACCTTCAATAATATTGGCTTCTTTATCATACATGGCTTGCTTTTTATCCGAACAAATCGCAATAACCGGTTTACCTTGCTCTCTAAGCCCTTTCTCTAATTGTGCTGCCAACATTGAAGAGCCAATAATAATAAAATGATCATGCATTTTAGCGATCCTTTTCTTCACAATATCGCGAGTACCACGAGCCAAAAATCCCATCACATAAACAATAGAAGTCGTAAAAACAGTGATCCCCAAAATAACCACTGTTAGGGTAAACATTCTCGCATTACTTGAGATAGGAACGATATCGCCAAAACCAAGTGTTGTCATACAGACAATGGAAAAGTAGAAAGCATCCATTAACGTTGTGATATGTGGTTTAAATTCATCACCAATATAGAGGCTGCCTAACATAGAGAAACTCAGTAGCGAAATCGTACAGATAAAAGCAACAAAACCGGCACTGGTTAAGCTATGATGAGGAAAAGCACGCCGGCTGATAACCAATACAATGGCTAATGCTAATGAAGTATAGGCTTGAGTACCAGCTTGGTGATAAACCGCGACATCTAAAAAAACGATCGTCACTAATAATATTAATGAAACGCACCACGCAATCCGCGCCCCCATATACATAAAGAAAGAGAGCAAAATAAGTGCACTCGCTAACATCACTTTAGGAATATCAAGTAATTTCAATATACCTAACGATTTTAGCCAGTCAGCAAAACCGTGTATTTCCCAATCAAGATAAACACCACGAGAAAGTAATATCGAGTAAATAATAAAAAGACTATTCAAGATCAATAAGAAAGACATCGTCTTTCTGCTAAAAGACGATGTCTCCATAAAATTAACGACTGCCGATAACTTCATTTTTATCTAATTTCTATTAATTTTGTATTGGTATATTTTCTAACCCTTTAAATTTAAAAGGTTTCGCTGGCTTAAACTGAGAGCTTGCATCTCCTGAATAAATCGTTGACTGCTCTTGGCCTAACGCTAACATCATCACTTTTCCTGTTTCTTTTGAAAAATCAATTTGTTTCAAATCAACCCAAAAAGTATTTGGTGATAATGCAGATTCAAAAAAGTAGAGCTGATTTTTATGATCAGCGACAGTTCTCCAACGAGTCGATGATATTTCTGGAGATTCTACGGTACTTAATCCATAAGGCACCGAAACATTGCGGATCACCCCAAATACACTGGCAAGTGATTTTTTGCTCGATTGCGATTTAGGAATAGCATTAATATAAAAAGAGGCTCTTGCAAAACGATCCGATGCTCTATTAGTACCCGGTAACATTACCGTACCACCAATCTGCTGCCAATAGCTATTTAATGCTAACTGTTCAGAAAATATAGGGGAGTTAGTCATCACTTGATATTTTCGGCTATGGTGGATCACCTGTTTACCATCAATATATTCAATAATTGCGCTATCACCAGAACTGTCAGACAATGATAAATGTAACGTTGCGACTCTATCCTGTCCGGGTACTTTGTCTGTTAAGACAATAAAAGGCTCATCTTTTAAAGCAGTTACCGCCTCTTCAACAGTAGCAAAATTATCTAATACATATTGTGCCCATGCAGAAATAGCCATTGCAGGCTTATCTTTGGAATAACTTGGGTAATCTGATTCAGCAAGCCATAATAAATTAGCCACTAATCCTTTTTCATTAATACCATCAGTAGTAGAAATATCATAACCTGATGCAATCACACTACCATATTTTGATTGCCATTGAACTGAATTATCACCAGCCTCACCAGAACGTTGCATTCCTTGAGGGAATATCCATAAATTAGTACCAATTTCGTATTTCCAGTCCATAGAACGAGCGGTAATTATTTGGTTATTTTCACCTAAATAAACAACTCGGGTACAAGCTTGCGCCGTAGTTATACTACTTAAAAAGGTACCTGAAATAATTAATGTACTTAATAAAGTATGTCGTAATTTTTTTAGCATAATTTTTCACCTTTAAATTATTAGATAAGCTTAATCTTATTTTCCTCATTTTGACCACTTTCTTATCACTTATAAAAAATAAACTCTCTAATAATTAATAACGATTTATCTATCTTACAGAAATTTTCTTAAGTAAGTATAAGACAAGTTACGTATCTTAAGTAAAAAAAACTGATGCTAAAAGCATCAGTTTTTAATCTATTAGGTGATATCGCAAATTATTGCTTACCAATATTCGCTACGTTTAATTTTTTTTCACACCTTCAACAGAGATGATTAATTCTGCTTCTTGCGATTTTGGTCCTAAATCTGATTTAAAGTTAAACTCTTTCAGATTAACTTTACCTGTTGCTTCAAAACCAGCGCGATACCCTTTCCACGGATCAGTACCTTCACCGATTAATTTTGCATTTAGTGAAATTGGTTTTGTAACGCCATTAAGTGTTAAATCACCCGTCACCGTATAATTTTCACCATCACGAGTCACTTTGGTTGAGACAAACTTAGCTTCAGGATATTTACTGACGTTAAAGAAATCAGCACTACGTAAGTGTTTGTCACGTTCAGCGTGATTAGTATCTAAACTACCCGTTTTAATCACAACATCGACTTTATCTTTTGAAGGATCTTCTTTATCGTAAGTGAAGCTTCCATCAAAATCTTTAAATGTGCCGTATAACCAGCTATAACCTAAGTGCTGGATACGAAATTGCACAAAAGCATGCTGCCCTTGTTTATCAATTTGATAATCAGCCGCTAATGCTGAGCTAGCATTAAATAATAATGCACCTGCAGTTAAACTCAATAACGCCTTCTTAAACATTGTTCTCTCCATAATATTGTTATTAACAGGGTAATATAAATTTAATTATTGTGTTTTTATGCCAAGCATACGTTTCAATGTAATATCTTTATCTATAAAGTGATGTTTTAATGCACCCGCGGCATGTAATAGCGATAACACAACAACCGCCCAGGCTAAATAAAGATGTACATCACCGGCTAAATCAGCTTGCTCCCCTTCCCCTGTGAAAACAGCAGGTACTGAGAACCAATCGAATACAGATATTGGCTGACCATCAGCAGTAGAAATTAAATAGCCACTTATAATGATGGCAAATAAAATTAGATATAACAGCATATGAGCCACATGGGCACTAATGCGAGTAAGTCGACTATAGCTGGATAATGCTGTTGGTGGAGGAGAAATCCAACGCCAAATTGCTCGGAAAAGAAGAACAATAAATAGAATTATCCCTATACTTTTATGTATTTCAGGGGCTGAATGATACCAGCTATCGTAATAGCCTAAATTTACCATCCACAATCCTAGGGCAAACATGCCATAGACGGTTAATGCTGTCCCCCAATGTAAAAGAAGCGACAAGTGCCCATAGCGAGTAGATGTATTCCGCCACTGCATAATGATCCTCAATCGATATTTTATTAACAAGCCGTTAACTATATTAGTAGATTAAATATAAAATGTTAGTCTAAAATTCAACAAATTATTTGTTTATCTTTTTCAATAATAATCAATGAGTCATTATCGCTTATTAGTTGCCTTATTGATTAATTTATCAATATAATTATTGATTATAATATATACAAAAAACAGTATATAGGCGATTTATGTAACAGTAAAGTCGAAGGTGTAACAAAAAATTAACTTAATATTATTACTGTATTAATATTGTTACGATAAAAGAAAAGTAGCGAAATGAAATGAGAATAAATAGGCGAGTCAGTTAATTTTAATATCGAAAAAATTTACAAAGCTATATATGATTTACTTAACATCGCCTAAACTCAAGAATTAGAAAAAATGAGTCCAACCACAAAAATTAACAGCGGTAGTGTAAAAAAAACAGATAGCCAGCGCATTTCATGAATAATACCCCAAATAATTCCAATAAAGCTAATAATAAAAATAACTGAAATAAGTTCAGAATAGTGTTCATGAAAATAACACATCAAGAAATAAAACCAAACATCCTCACTATCCATACAACAATCTAAGCCTTCAAATAATTTAAAATAAAGATAGCAATAAATTACTATTATTATCTAATAAGGCAAGTAACCTATTATAAATATTAGCCATTGCGCACAAAAACACTAATCTATTTTAAATTAGTAATAAACACCAACAAAACAACTTAAAATATGGCAATAAATTAAATTTAAAATGAATTAAAAAACACAATCACAAATAAAAAATAGCCCACCATAAGACTTAAAATAATATAATGGGTTTTACTTTAGACTTGAAATAATTATTTCACCCAAAGTTAAACTCAAAAAAATAGTTTCACATTATGATAATAAACCATCTTACTTTTAACACGAATAGAGATTTTAACATTGAATAATTACCTTTAGGTTATTTATTTAATTAAAATTAACTCATGATTTCATTTTAATAGTTATTAACTAAAAACATTCAATTTGACTTGAAAAAACACTACAATTGTAGCCGTATTTTTATTGAGGGCACTATGTCTACTGCAACAAATCTGAATGAACTACAGGAACAAGTTCGCTCCCGCTATAATGGATTAAGTAAAAGGCTACAGCAGGTTGCACATTATCTTTTGGATAATAAAAACAGTGTAGCATTTGATACAATCGCGATCCTTGCAGATAAAGCAAATGTTCCTCCATCAACATTAATCCGTTTTGCCAATGCATTTCATTTCAAAGGATTTAATGAAATGAAACTTTTATTTCAACGTCATTTAATGGGTGAAATGGATAATGAAAAATTAACCTATAAGCAGCAATACAAAAAGGAACCACCAAACTTAAATGAGCCAGATTATATTCTGCAAGAGTTTGCACAAGCCAATAGCCACGCTTTGCAACAGTTAGCTCATCAAACCCATAAGGATATGTTAAATAAAACTATACAACTACTTGAGTATGCAGAAACTATCTATATAGGTGGTTTTCACCATTCTTTTAGTGCTGCGAGCTATTTTTTTCACGCGCTTTCTCATATCCCTTGTGAAACCGTCTTTGTTAATTGCCTAGGGGGAATGTATAAAGAACAACTTAGGAATATTACACATAGAGATGTGCTGTTTGGCATCCATTTCCACCCTTATTCAGAAGAAATGCAAAAAATGTGTGAGATTGCAGCTTATAAAGAGGCTAAACAAATTATTGTAACAGATAGCCCCATAAGCCCATTAGCAAGTCTAAGTGATGTTTGTTTAACTGTAAAAGAAGCACAAATAAAAATGTTTCGTTCTCAAACCTCAACATTATGTTTACTACAAGCACTTTCAGTTGCATTCGCTTTTAGAAAAAAGAGCCATTAACATATTATTTAAAACTGCATCTTATATAAGGTGCGGT
>NZ_CAWPAV010000019.1:0-1912 GCF_963885725.1 Proteus sp. G4380 | reverse complement strand
TAAGTTCTAAATGCAGAGCCGTTTATTAATCCAAGGTATAATATTTGTTCCCAATGATTTGCCCCAAAAATAAGTCTACTCTTATTAACTGCAGCTAGAGCAGAGTTTAGTGCAGAAGAAAGAGGTATATCAAAACTCTCTATGTTTGAAATTATGATATTTTCAAATTGTGCTATTTTTTCATTTGATTTTGATTTAAATCTATTTAACAAATCAAGATTGATATAATGTCTTTCAATTAGCATGAAAATATCTTCATTAATGTTATTTTCATTTCTTAATTCAAAGTTAACATTGAAAGTATTACCAATTAAATTAATGTTTGCAAAAAGATATTGTAAATTGGGTAGGTCATGTGAATATAAGTTTATAAACTCAAAGTTATTATTATTATCTAACCATTTATTTGATTTTTTGCTGTTGCATTGACTACAAGCTGGAAATAAATTTTTAGGATGTACTGCATATTCAGGATAATTTTCTTTAGGAATAATATGATCTAATGTATTTACGCTATTTAAAGTGCAATACTGACAAGTATCCATATCTCTACCATTTGGTAATTTTAATAATTGATTCTTAAAATTTGCAAATGGTTTTGAACTATAATTATATAGTTTGAGTAAATCTTTTTTTTCTAAATCTGAAAAAATAAGCGATTGTTGAATAAGATTTAAAGTATTATTATCAAAAGATGTATCATAATTTTGATAATAGGTATTTAATGAATTAAATAAATTAGATATTCTATCTTTATAATCTCCTCTATTTTTTGAGTTAATAATTGAACGTAAAAAAGAGATACTAGAATCAGAATATGGAGTTAAGTTAATCATTATTTTTGATCTCCATGTTTTGTAATAAAATGGAAAGATTTAAACTAAGAGGAACTCCATCAGATTGAATGGATTTTCTAATATCATCAATACTATATCCAATTTTAATTTGATCTTCTATTTTTTTTCTAAAATATTGTGGTGTATCTCTCGCACCGAAAATATCATCAGTAATTTTTGACAAGTTTTCACCAAATGTTTCCAGCGATGGATGTGTTACACTTAATACTTTATTTTCATTTTTTATGACAAAAATATTTTTAGATAAAATCCCTTGAACAATAATTGGAGAATGGGTTGCTATTATACAGTAAGATTTAAATTGATCAGCAAGAGAGTGAATGCTATTAATTAACTGAGATATGGCATTAGGGGGTAAGTGTGTTTCTGGTTCATCAAAAATTATTAATGAGTCATATCTTATATTAGCAATAATTTCAGTCATAATATATAAGAAAATAGCTTGCCCTGAGCTTAATTTTTTTATTGATTTTTCTAATTCAATACGATTAATTTCATAGTCAATACTATTGGTTGATGAATTTGAAACGGTTTTTATCCAAGTAGCTATTAATTCAGGTGTGAAAAACTCACTATTAATATGCATCCAACTTATTAACCTATCTTTGTATATAATATTTTTCATGGACTTGAAGAAACGAGTTTTTAACTCTTCTTCTGATATATAACTTTCTTTGTTTTTATTTTTTTCTTAATCCACAATAGATGTAATTTATTTTAGATGAATTTTCAGGAATAGAAAATTTATCAAATATACTGTATGAAACGGCTATTATCTTACTAAATAGTGGAACTTTACCTGAGAATAAATTTTTATTATCATTGGCGATATCACAAGGTAATTTTGATACCAATTGTGTCTTTCCTACACCATTATTACCAATCAATGCATATACTCTATTTTTTAAAATAGACTTATCATTAAAGTTAAAAGTTAACTTTAATTTATCTTCATCATCAATGTAATCAGGTTTAAATATATATTCGAAGGAATAAAGTTGACTTAAATCGTATTTTCTTATTCGATGCCTAGCCTGTCTTAATAACTGCTCTTG
>NZ_CAWPAV010000018.1:0-2421 GCF_963885725.1 Proteus sp. G4380 | reverse complement strand
CAGTCAGACCGCCCGTCGAAGCAGGAACCCGCCGAGGTGATTCAGACATCAGTCTGAACGCAGGAGGAACCCACATCCTTTAGGGCGTGGAGGATGTCAACCATAAGGAATGCGATATCGATTGCATCAATAACTACCACCAAATGAGAGAGTGAGTTACTATGTGATCAGGTTAACAAATTGTCAGTACATTGAGACTGGCAGGTTTATATTCAGACGGGAGTTATTTCATGTCAAAACAGCAAATCGGCGTGGTTGGTATGGCAGTGATGGGACGTAACCTTGCGCTAAACATTGAAAGCCGTGGTTACACTGTATCTATCTACAACCGCTCAAGCGATAAAACCAATGAAGTGATCGCTGAAAATCCAGGTAAAAAACTGGTTCCGAATTACTCTATTGAGGAATTTGTTGATTCATTAGAAAAACCGCGTCGTATTTTGTTAATGGTTAAAGCGGGTGAAGCAACAGATAAAACCATCGCAGCGCTGACACCACATTTAGATAAGGGCGATATCCTTATTGATGGCGGAAATACTTTCTTTAAAGATACTATTCGTCGTAATCGTGAGCTATCGGCTCAAGGTTTTAACTTTATTGGTACGGGTGTTTCTGGTGGTGAAGAAGGGGCATTAAAAGGACCTTCTATTATGCCTGGTGGTCAAAAAGAAGCCTATGAGTTAGTTGCTCCTATTCTTGAGAAAATTGCCGCGGTGGCAGATGGCGAGCCTTGTGTTACTTATATTGGTGCAGATGGTGCAGGTCACTATGTGAAAATGGTACACAATGGTATCGAATATGGTGATATGCAACTGATAGCAGAAGCTTATTCAGTATTAAAACACTCACTAGGTTTAACTAACGAAGAGTTAGCGGACACTTTTACCGAGTGGAATAAAGGCGAATTAAGTAGCTACCTTATTGAAATTACTGCTGATATTTTCCGTAAGAAAGATGAAGAAGGTAACTACCTTGTTGATGTTATTCTTGATGAAGCGGCAAATAAAGGCACCGGTAAATGGACTAGCCAAAGCTCTTTAGACTTAGGTGTTCCTGTTACGTTGATTACAGAATCTGTTTTTGCACGTTATATTTCTTCACTGAAAGATCAACGTGTGGCGGCATCTAAAGTATTATCAGGTCCAGCACCAAAAGCATTTACTGGTGATAAAAAAGCCTTTATCGAGAATGTTCGTCGTGCACTATATTTAGGTAAAATTGTCTCTTATGCGCAAGGCTTCCAACAATTGAAAGCTGCATCAGATGAATATAACTGGGATCTAAATTACGGTGAAATTGCGAAAATTTTCCGTGCAGGTTGTATCATTCGTGCTCAATTCTTACAAAAAATCACTGATGCCTATAATGACGATGCGAATATCGCTAATTTATTATTAGCACCTTACTTTAAAAATATCGCTGATGAGTATCAACAAGCATTGCGTGATGTTGTTTGTTATGGTGTTCAAGCAGGTATTCCTACGCCAACATTCTCCGCGGCTATCTCTTATTATGATAGCTACCGTGCGCAAGTGTTACCAGCAAACTTAATTCAAGCACAACGTGACTATTTTGGTGCGCATACTTATAAACGTACTGATAAAGAAGGCGTATTCCATACTGAGTGGATGGAGTAAGTTTTAAAAACAGTGAGTTATAAGTGTTAGGGGTGCTGAATTTCAGCACCTTTTTACTATTTGTAATTAAAAAGTTATAGTTAAAAAATACTTTTTAACTGCATTTTATAGTACTTTTATTAATCATTATGCTCTTGAGCATCTTGGCGAATAAAATGAATTAACTCAGGCTGAGCAATACGCTGATAATCTTGTGTATTTAAAATAATCGAGCGTTCTAATGTTCCAGCATTAAAGGCTAATTCATCAAAACGTTCAAATAATAGCGGATCAGCAACCAGTTTTAGTGCTGGATGAAAACTAAAAGGTGGGATCGCGCCAAATACACATTGCGTTAGTTCATCAACTTCTTTCGGGCTTGCAAGAGAGGCTCTTGTCCCACCAATAGCGATAGCGAGTTTTGATAGATCAGCTTGTTTATCAGCAGGTAAAATGGCCAGTACATGTTGTTTAATACCATTGCCTTTTACATGACAAACTAGACCTTTTGCCCCTTGCCCTAATTGTGTACCTCTTATTTTAGCAACTTCCTCAGAACGACCCGCGGTCGGGTGTTCCATGACGCGATAACGGGCGTGGTGGTTATTGAGTAATGTGGTTAATTGCTCGAAAATAGTCAAAGCCATCAATGACTCCTAAGATTAAGCATGTATTTTTATTCGGTCATTATACGACTTTAAAAAAATTTTTCTGCGGTGATATGTTTCTTTGGTATTTATTATTTTGATAAGCCTATCAAATTATTTTGTTACAAATGATAATATGTTAATAGTATTATCCTATT
>NZ_CAWPAV010000017.1:0-2673 GCF_963885725.1 Proteus sp. G4380 | reverse complement strand
TTTTTTACTGTCATTATTAACAATAAAAAACATTTATAGCACAGATAGATTAGTACCAGACATTCGTGAAGATAATAAGATATTAGGTAAATACTTACATAATAAATTCCCTACGATCATAGGTGACTTATCTTACTTGTTTATATCTGTAATAAGTAATGATAAATACAAGCAAGATAATTTATCAAATAAAATAGTTGATGAATCAATTTTAAATACAAAATCATCAAATAACACCTATCATAATATTGTTGTTATAATAGGAGAATCATCATTATCATCGCGTTACCATTCTTATGGATATGAGAAAAACACAACTCCAAATCTAGATAAAATGATTGATAATGGGATAGGTTGTATAGTCAACAATGTCCATTCATCTGCACCTATTACAAGAGACTCAATATCCATGTCATTATCATTTAACTCTCCAGAAAATAATGAAAAAATGTTTTCCAGAAAAACCATTATTGATATGGCAAAAGACTCTAATTACTCAACTTACTGGATTGGCTCTCAGTCTTTAAATGGTGTTTATTCTTCTAAATATGGCTATATAGCTAAAAAAAGCGATCATATTTTTCTAACACAAGAAGAAGATGACAAAATACCAGATATCTTAGAAAAAGAAATAAATAATAATAGTGAAAATAAATTTATAGTAATACATTTATTAGGTAGCCATCTTCCATATACAAATTACTATTATAATGATAAAAGAAACAACCCTGACATGGATGATTATGATTTAACAATATTAAAAACTGATAACATTATAAAAAGAATTCAAAGTATAGTAGAAAACGCTGGCGATTATGTTTTAATTTATACATCTGATCATGGAGAGATTGTAAATAAAGGTCATGGTTTTCGATATGGGAAAGATCAGTTCTTAATTCCATTATTTTTATTTACTAATCAAGACCAAAAACTCTGTAAATATATTAATAAATTCAGAAGTAACAATGGCTGGTTAAATGGAAATATGAATAAATATATCTTATCAGAATTTTTAAGCTATAACATAGATGAAAAGCACCTCGACAAAGAAAAAGAACAGGATAAAATCCTTAATGCTAATAGTGAAATTATGTTATTTGAACAAATAGATTAATATAATATTCGATGAGCCTATTAATATAGGCTCTAATCTTGTTAATCTAATACATATACTCCTTTCGCTGAACCATATGTGCTATCAGTCATCTTTAAGTTTTTCCCATCGCTAGATACTTGAAACTCCCAAAAAGCGGCCGTATGAACAAATACTGTCGCTCTTAATATTTACTAACGGGGAGACAAGAAAGCCTGCATATAGTGACGCTACTACTCTCATTTTGACGACGAATATCGTCAAATTTCATACCTGAATCTGCGAGTTTCAAAATATTCACGATTTGAGTTTCAGTAAAACGAGATTTTTTCATCATAACATCTGCAATTTTTAGAGCAGAAATTCTAATTATAGCTATCTTATTTTAAGGGAATTCGACATTTTGTTGTCATCTATTTATGGACATTATCTTCTCTAAACCATAGTTTGATGAGAATACGTTTGAAATGAAAAATGTTAGATGGGAACCAATGAGAACGTATATGACAAAGGTGTGGCAAGAGATTTGTTTGAGAGGTTGGGAGTGTTTTTAAAGTGATATAAGTAATATTCAAAAAAGCATAACTACATATATTGATGAACTAAATTCCTCTAGATGGTATCATTCTATGAATAATATTCATAGTTAATCAAAAAGTAATATGCAAGATAAAAAATTTAGAAATGACATTAATGGGTTGCGAGCTATTGCTGTTTTGGCTGTGATGTTGTTTCACTTTGTTCCATCATCTCTCCCCGGTGGATTTGCTGGTGTTGATGTTTTTTTTGTTATATCTGGTTTTTTGATGACCTCAATAATTTTTAGAGGATTAAAAAATAATAACTTTTCTTTATGGAATTTCTTAAAAGCAAGAGCTAGGCGGATAGTTCCGGCATTAGTAACTGTCATATCAATAGTATTAGCACTTGGTTATCTTTTCTTCGAGCCACTAACATATCAATTAGCAGGTAAACATGGATATTCTAGTTTACTTTTTATATCTAATATTACTTATGCCAAGGAAGCCGGATATTTTGATTCCGATTCACTTAGTAAAATATTTTTGCATACATGGTCACTATCAGTAGAGTGGCAATTTTATATAATATACCCAATAATATTACTTACATTATCAAAATTTTTCTCAACAAATACACTAAAAAAAGTTATTTTAGTTTCTGCCATTATAAGTTTTTCTTTTTGCATTTATTTATCTAACATAAATAAAACACTTTCTTATTTCATGATTTACACTAGAGCATGGGAAATGCTTTTGGGAGGCATTGCATTTTTGTTCCCATTATCCACAACAGATAATAAAAAAAGAACAATTGAGATACTAGGATTAATTCTAATTATTATATCATTTTTTATTTTTTCAAATGCTGATTCATGGCCTAGTTACAATACTTTATTACCTGTTTTAGGAGCATTTTTTTGTATACAGGCTAATAATACAAAAACCATTTTATCAAACATAATATTACAAAAAATAGGACTTTGGTCTTATTCTATTTATCTTGTGCATTGGCCACTAATAGTCTTTTGTAAAAAAATAAATACAGAAATAAATATAATC
>NZ_CAWPAV010000016.1:0-3999 GCF_963885725.1 Proteus sp. G4380 | reverse complement strand
TTTAACAATAACCAGATCCTAACTAATGCCTTAGAAGAAAATAATTATCATTTTATTTTGTCTCTATTTGTTAAATTATTTTATGATATTTATTAACTTCTTTGTTGCTATTATTTATTATTTCCAACTAACTCATCACTTATTAATGAATAAATTGAAGACACCATCAAATATTTATTTAACCAACTGTATATAATATTTAGCTATAAGAAGAAACTGGAGGTTATATGAGTATTAGTCGTCGTTCTTTTATTAAGGGGATGGGTATAGGATGTGTTGGTTGTACGGTGGGAAGTTTGCCACCAGGGGCCCTCGCACTTAATCCAGTAACATCTCTTAAGGGTCAGTCTAAATTAACACCAAGTTTGTGTGAGATGTGTTCTTACCGTTGTCCTATAGAAGCTCAGGTTGTTAATAACAAAACTGTCTTTATCCAAGGTAACCGAAATTCACCACATCAAAAAACTCGAGTCTGTGCGAGAGGAGGCAGTGGTGTTAGCCTTATTTATGATCCGAAACGCATTGTAAAGCCCATGAAACGCAAAGGCCCTAGAGGTGCCGGAGAATGGGAAGTTATTAGCTGGGAACAAGCTTATACAGAAATTGCCGAAAAGATGGCAAGCATCAAACAACATTATGGTGCTGAAAGTATCTTTTTCTCATCAAAATCAGGTTCTCTTTCCTCTCATTTATTTCATTTAGCGGCGGCATTTGGGTCACCAAACACCTTTACGCATGCATCAACTTGTCCTGCGGGCAAAGCCATTGCTGCATCGGTAATGATGGGTGGTGATTTAAAAATGGATCTCGCAAATTCTAAATATATTCTTTCTTTTGGTCATAATCTTTATGAAGGAATTGAAGTTGCAGAAACCTATGAATTAATGACGGCACAAGAGCGTGGTGCAAAATTAGTCAGTTTTGATCCTCGATTGTCCGTTGTTTCCAGTAAAGCAAATGAGTGGTTTGCTATCCGACCAGGAGGCGACTTACCTGTTCTAATGGCCATGTGTCATATTATGGTAAAAGAAAATCTTTATGATAAAGATTTTATAGAAAAATTTACTGTCGGTTTCCCTCAATTGGTGGAAGTATTACAAGATACCACGCCTGAATGGGCACAAGCTCACTCTGATGTTCCCGCAAAAGATATTATTCGCATAACACGTGAAATTGCAGCTAAAGCTCCTCACGCATTAGTTATGCCAGGCCATCGCGCAACCTTTAATAAAGATGAAATTAATATGCGCAGAATGATCTTCACCTTCAACGCCCTGCTAGGAAATATTGAACGTGAAGGTGGCATGTATCAAAAGAAAGCTGCTGCAAAATATAATAAATTAGCGGGTATCGACGTTGCCCCTGAATTAGCTAAACCAACCGTTAAAGGCATGCCTAAAATTACGGCAAAACGCGTCGATGCTACAGCGCCTCAATTTAAATATATCAATAAAGGCGGCGGTATTGTTCAATCTATCATTGACTCCACACTCCATGGTGTACCTTACCAAACCAAAGCTTGGATTATGTCACGCCATAATCCATTTCAAACAGTAAGTTGCCGACCTGATCTAGAAAAAACAGCCCAAAAACTCGACTTAATTGTCAGTTGTGATGTGTATTTAAGTGAAAGTGCATCTTATGCAGATTATCTGTTACCAGAAAGCACTTATTTAGAAAGAGATGAAGAGATTTCTGATGTCTCTGGTTTAAATCCTGCTTATGCATTAAGACAACAAGTTGTCGAACCTATTGGTGATACCAAACCAAGTTGGTTAATTTGGATGGAATTAGGAAAAAAACTGGGGTTAGCAAGTTATTATCCTTGGGAAAACATGGGAGTTCGTCAACTTTATCAAGTTAAAGGGGATGAAAATCTCTATAAAGAGATCCACCAAAAAGGCTATTTATCTTATGGTATTCCGCTACTTTTACGTGAACCATCCTATGTAAAAGCCTTTGTTGCACAATACCCAGATGCTATCAAACATGTTGATAGTAACAATATGATGGAAAAATCTCTTTCTTTTAAATCACCAAGTGGTCTTATTGAGATCTATTCGGAAGAGTTAGAAAGTCTATTAGAGAATTATGGTATTCCTCGTTTCCATAACTTCCCATTAAAACAAAAAGATGAACTCTATTTTATCCAAGGAAAAGTCGCAGTACATACCAATGGTGCGACTCAATATGTACCTTTATTAGCAGAGCTAATGTGGAAAAATCCTGTCTGGTTACATCCTGATACCGCAAAAAGTCATGGAATTAAGCATGGTGATGAGATCATTTTAGAAAATAGCGTAGGCAAAGAGAAAGCCCATGCCTTAATTACCACAGGTATTCGTCCTGACACGGTGTTTGTCTATATGGGGTCAGGCTCTAAGACTGGCGAAAAAACGCCAGCAACCACAAATGGGATCCACTGCAGTAGTTTATTACCTCATGAAATTAGCCCTGTTTCAGGCACTGATGTACATACTTCAGGCGTCAAAATTAGTCTGGCTTAAGGAAAAAAATAACGATGAATAGCAACTCTAAACAATTTGTCATGCTACACGATGAAAAACGTTGCATTGGCTGCCAAGCTTGTACCGTAGCATGTAAAGTCATCAATGATATTCCTGAAGGATACAGCCGACTACAAGTACAAATTCAAGGCCCTCATAATGATGAGGCAGGAGATCCACATTACCAATTTTTCCGAATTTCCTGTCAACATTGTGAAGATGCGCCTTGTGTTTCTGTCTGCCCTACAGGTGCTTCATTTATTGATGAAAATGGCATTGTACAGGTTAAAAAAGAGCTCTGTATTGGCTGTGATTACTGTGTTGGTGCTTGTCCTTATCACGTTCGATATATCAATCCATTAACACACATTGCCGATAAATGTAATTTCTGTGCTGATACTCGACTAACAGAAGGTGAGTTACCCGCTTGCGTAACGGTATGTCCAACTGATGCATTGGCATTTGGTCGCATTGACTCACCCGAGATCCAAGCTTGGATCAAACAGAAATCCGTTTATCAATACCAATTAGATAATGTCGGAAAACCAAATTTATTCCGCCGTAAAGAGATCCATCAGGGAGATAAAGCATGACAAGTATCTGGGGAGCCGAACTCTATTATACGCCAGATTACTGGCCTGTATGGTTAATTGCAGCAGGTTTGATCATTGTCGCCATGATAGCCATATTGGTGCTACATGGTTTTTTACGTTATGCACTGGCACCTAAGCAAAGTGGTCACTATGAAGAAGAGCGTGTTTACTTATACTCTAAAGCCATTCGTTTTTGGCATTGGGGTAATGCCTTACTGTTCATTCTTCTATTAATCAGTGGATTGTTAGGCCATTTCTCTATCGGTAATGTTCCATCGATGGTACTACTACATAAAATCTGTGGTTTTATTCTCATCGCTTTTTGGATAGGTTTTGTTGTAATTAACCTAACCACAAATAATGGTGTACATTACAAAGTCAGACCACAAGGATTAATTGGACGCTGTATCAAGCAAGCTCGCTTTTATCTTTATGGTATTATGAAAGGTGAACCACATCCTTTTGCCGCGACTGCAACAGATAAATTTAACCCTCTCCAACAACTTGCTTACTTAGGTGTTATGTTTGGGTTAGTTCCACTACTTCTTATCACAGGCGTACTATGCTTATACCCTGAAGTCCTAGGTTATGGCTATTGGATGTTAAAAGTACACTTTATATTAGGCATCGTTGCACTCATGTTTATTTGTGCACACTTCTACTTATGTACTTTAGGCGATACCTTTACACAAACATTCCACAGCATGATTGATGGGCATCACCGACATCAAAAACATGGTGAAAGCACAACAACAAAAAATTGATTATCCCTTGTTGATAATTATTAATATCCTCATGCCTGCTTATCGAGCAGGCATTTTTACGTATTGGTATTTTTAGCTAAGATCACTGATACGTAAAAATACAGATTATTCTCCTATTCACTACGATTTTTTTAT
>NZ_CAWPAV010000015.1:0-2807 GCF_963885725.1 Proteus sp. G4380 | reverse complement strand
TTATTTTTTTATAATTCTTTAATGCTTTTTTTGTGATAAAAGTAACTGTTGTTCATTCTCAATAATGAGACAACAGAATTTTATTAAATAAAATACAAAAAACACAACGGAGTCTAATCATGAACATTGTTGATCGGTTTATTTCTTACACCAAGGTGAATACTACAACAAATAGAGAAAATGGCGCAGCGGGGATTATGCCTTCATCGGAAGGTCAGCGAGTCCTCGCTTTACAATTAGTCGAAGAGTTAAAGGCGTTAGGTGTTGAAGATATCAAAATTCGCGATACTGCCATTGTTACCGCGACACTACCTTCTAACCTTGATTATGAGGTTCCTACCGTGGCTTTCTTTGGTCACTTAGATACCAGTGCAGAACAAACTAATGATACTAAAGCACAAATTTTACCTTATAAAGGTGGCGACCTTTGCTTAAACAAAGAACTTGAGATTTTTTTACGTCAAAGTGAATTCCCTGAATTAGAAAACTATATTGGTGACGATATCATCGTAACAGATGGTACTAGCTTATTAGGCGCTGACGACAAAGCGGCTATCGCCTCTATTATGGATATGTTGCAATATTTTAAACAACATCCAGAAGTCAAACACGGTACAGTTAAAATTGGTTTTGTACCCGATGAAGAGCAAGGTTTACGTGGTGCAAAAGCCTTTGATGTAACAGAATTCGGCGCAGACTTTGCTTATACCTTAGATTGTTGTGGTATTGGTGAACTTGTATATGAAAATTGGAATGCCGGTGATGTTGAAATAACCTTTATCGGAACCTCAGCACACCCTATGTCAGCAAAAGGTAAATTAAAAAATTCACTGTTAATGGCTCATAAATTTATTGCGATGTTACCGGGCGGTGAAGCACCGGAATATACTGAAGGTCGTGAAGGTTATTATTGGGTAAAACAACTGGCGGGTAATAGCGCACGTACTGTATTAAAAATGGATGTGCGTGATTTCACAGAAGCAGGCTACGCCCATCGTATGGCATTTTTAAAACAACTTTCAGAGCAATGTGAAGCGTTATGGGGTGAAGGGACTGTTGTTTGTAAGCAAGCCGATCGTTATGCAAATGTCTTTAATAGTCTACAAGGTGAAAATCGATATCCTATCGATATTGCTATTGATGCTTATAAAGCCAATGGTATTACCCCTCGTCCAATCCCTATGCGGGGTGGCTATGATGGAGCAGCATTATCGCAAAAAGGATTACCTTGCCCTAATATCTTTACCGGGGCGCACAATTTCCACTCTATTTATGAATATCTTCCCGTTAAATCGCTTTATGCTGCCAGCGATGTATTGAAATCTGTCGTTAAGATCACCGCAGAGCGTTTTGCCCCCGGAGCTAAAGCATGATCCAAATTCTTGCGGTCTTAATTGTCGTTATTATTGTCGCTAGAATGATCTTAAAAGGATATAAAGCCGAGCCGGTTTTGTTAGTTGCTGGTTTAATCTTAATGGCACTAACAATGATATTTGGTTGGGGAGATATTCTGCCTAAAAATGTCAAAACAACCGGTATTAGCTGGCTAGATCCCTTTGAGGTTATGCGTGATCTCTTTAGTAGTCGTGCTGCAGATTTAGGTCTGATGATCATGGCACTCATGGGATTCGCCCATTATATGGATCATATTGGTGCTAATGAAGCTGTTGTACGTGTTGCAACTCGCCCATTGAAAAATATGCGCTCACCTTATGTGTTGCTATTTTTCTCTTTTTTACTCGCGAGTATTTTGCAACTTGCTATTCCGTCAGCCACAGGATTGGCCGTTCTACTAATGGGTACCATGTTCCCCATTATGATAGGACTAGGTTTATCTCCAGCATCTGCTGCCGGTGTCATTGCAACTTCATTAGGCGTTGCTTACACGCCAACAGCGATTGATGCTATTCGAGGTGCAAAAGCGGTTGACTTAGGCGTGGTTGAGTATGTGCTTTACTACCAAGGGCCTGCGGCGATTGCAACTGTATTAGCTGTTGGTATTACCCATATCTTCTGGCAACGCCATTGTGATCGCAAAGCGGGTTTTGTACCCCAATTAGGAAAAATAGCAGAAGAAGCCAAAAGTGATAAAAATATCCCCGGCTTTTATGCCCTACTGCCAATGTTACCTATTATTATGGCAGTAAGTTCATCAAGCCTATTTGTTGAAGGTATTCACCTTGATGTCGTCACTATTGTATTAATTTCAATGGCAATTTGTATGCTGATTGAAACATTACGCTTACGTGATTTTAAATCAGTGTGTGCAGGCTTCCAACATTTTCTAAAGGGTATGGGTTCTGCATTTAGTAATGTTGTTGGGCTATTAGTCGCAGCGGGTGTTTTTGCTCATGGTATTAAAGTCAGTGGTGCAATAGACAGCCTGATCGTTATGGCGGAATCTGTTGGTCTACCACCATTTGCAATGGCATTAGTGTTCGCTATCGTGACATTGGCTGCCGCAATTATTATGGGCTCAGGTAATGCACCTTTCCTTGCATTCGTTGAACTTATTCCACAAATTGCCCATAGCATGGGGGTTAATCCAATTGCAATGATTTTACCTATGCAGCAGGCATCACATATGGGACGTGGCATGTCTCCTGTGGCTGGCGTGATCATTGCGGTTTCCAGTGGAGCTAAATTGCAACCCTTTGATGTGGTAAAAAGAACTGCTGTTCCTCTTATGGTTGGTTTTGTTTTCCACTGCGCCATTATTGCTATATTTTATTATTAAGTAACTCGCCTGAAGCATTTATTTGCTTCAGGCAATTTATAATTTTTCACCATCTAAAAATTAATAGTAA
>NZ_CAWPAV010000014.1:0-3467 GCF_963885725.1 Proteus sp. G4380 | reverse complement strand
TTTAATTATGTTTATACCAAGAACTTTTTATCCCCTATAAACTGATATTTTTGATTATTGCTTTTATCACAAAAGTCTTTTGCTTTATAGCTTGTTTTTAGAACAATAAAAAAGACTATACTGTCCACCATGACGATGAGACACCCAATAAGGTGTCACAAATATCAACTTAATTCCCCTACTATTATTACCATTTTCAGGAGAGATGTATGAGTGTTCCCGTTTTAGGTCTTGGTACTTTTCGCTTAAAAGACGATGCGGTTATAAATTCTGTAAAAACTGCACTAGAACTAGGTTATCGTGCTATTGATACAGCACAAATTTATGAAAATGAAGCTGCTATAGGACAAGCCATTGCAGAAAGTGGTATATCTCGCGACGCGCTTTACATCACAACAAAAATCTGGGTAGAAAATTTAAGTAAAGATAAATTAATTCCTAGTTTGAAACAAAGCTTAAGTGATTTACAAACAGATTATGTTGACTTAACTCTAGTACACTGGCCATCACCAAATGATGCAGTTTCTGTTAAAGAATTTATGCAAGAGTTATTAGCTGCGAAACAGATGGGATTAACGCGAGAAATTGGTATTTCAAATTTTACCATTCCATTAATGGAACAAGCTATTGCTGCCGTTGGTGTTGAAAATATCGCAACAAACCAAATCGAATTATCACCTTATTTACAAAATCATAAAGTGGTAAATTGGGCTAAACAGCATGGCATTCATATTACATCTTATATGACTCTAGCTTACGGCAAAGCATTAAAAGATGAAACAATACAAACCATTGCTAAAAAACACAATGCAACACCAGCACAAATCATTTTAGCTTGGGCTATGAATGAAGGTTATTCTGTTATTCCATCTTCAACAAAACGTGAAAATTTAGCCAGTAATTTACTCAGCGTAAATATCAAATTGGATAGTGAAGATAAACAAGCGATTGCAAAGTTAGATTGTCATGATCGTTTAGTTAGCCCAGAAGGTTTAGCGCCTCATTGGGATTAATGATTAACCAATTTAAATCGTAATATAGGTGATATTATTTTTATCACCTATATATCTTAACCTACTTTTTTAGCAATATACTCACTCAGAGAATCAATAAATACACGGATGCGTTGGCTAACCACTTTTTCACTATAATAAACGGCATTAAAAGGCATAGCTATAGGTTGCAGCTTATCGGGGAATAATTCGATAAATCGACCATTTTCGATATCATTAACCACCATAAAATCGGAAAGGCAAGCAATACCATTACCTTCGAGACACAATTGTCTTATCGTTTCTCCACTATTCGACGATATTCCCATAGGAGCTTCTAATAATTGTCCATTCTCTCGCTCAATAGGCCATGTGTTTAGTGATACTGGTTCAGTAAAAGTTAGACAAGTATGGTCAAGCAGATCTTCTGCGATTTTAGGCTGTCCATAACGGGCGAGATAGTCCGGGGTCGCAACGATTTTCCGATAACTATTCAATAGTGGTTTTGCCCGTAAACTGGAATCCGTTAAATTACCGACTCTAATCGCGATATCTACTTTACGTTCAATAAGATTGATAAATGTTTCAGATGAAACTAAAGAGAGGGTTATTTGAGGATATTTTTGCTGAAATTGTTTAATAAAAGGCACCAGTAAATGCAAAACAACCGGCGTTGCGGCATCAATACGTAATAGACCCTGTGGTGTTTTTTGTGTATTAATTAATTCATCTTCAGCTAATTTCATATCTTGTAAGATAACTTGCATACGATGAAAGTAATGCTCCCCCTCTTCCGTTAAACTCAATTGTCGCGTAGTCCGATTTAATAAATTAACGCCTAGCTTTGACTCAAGTTTTTTTACTGTACGACTAACAGCAGAATTGGCTAATGCTAATTTTTCTGCAGCACGTGTAAAACTACCACTTTCAACTACTGCAATAAAAACTTGGACTTCTTCTGAAGTGGCTTTCATGACTGACCTTAGAAACGAGTGAATAATAACCTAATGGTGAATCACTCTTATTATATAATATATACGCTAATTGCTTTAAAAAATTATTTCCATATCTTTATAGTTAGTTTCTCTCAAGCAATTAGCGATATATTATCTGACACTTTATTCATTATTAATAAAGCGCATGAGCTGTTGTCGAAGTTGTTTATTATCTTGCTTTAATCGTTCATTTTCATCCAACAATGTCAAGGCGATTGCAATACCATGCCAATCCAATGCTAACTCTCGATGAAGTTTTAACGCCCGATGTACAACAACAACTGCATCATCATTGAAAAACCACTCCTGGGTGGTAATTTCTACAGGCTCAATAACCCCTAATTCAACAATTTCTTGAAGTTCCTCTTTGGAAACACCAGTATGATGACAAAGCTCAGTCATAGTAAATATTGTTGTTAATTGTGCCATTATTTATTCTCCCAGTTTTTACGTGGATTATAATCGGCTTGGGCTTCGGCGAGTTGTTGCCATAATGAATGTGTTTTTTCATCCACTTTAGGTGGCATGACGACTTTCAAAATGGCATAGAGATCACCACTCTTTTGCTTACTTACTAAGCCTTTTCCTTTAATTCTCAGGCGTTGACCTGCCTGACTAGCGGGAGGAATAGTAAGTAAAATTTTATCTTTAAGTGTAGGAATAGCAATTTTAGTACCTAATGCGGCTTCCCAAGGTGCAATAGGAACCACAATTTCAAGATCATGCCCTTTTACATCAAATAATGGATGAGGTGCAATACGGATAGTTAGCCATAAATCACCATTTTCTCCGCCATTCTCCCCAGCAGTACCTTGGCCTTTTAAACGAATACGTTGTCCATCAACAACACCGGCAGGAATTTTGACATTCAAGGTCTTAGGAATTTCTTTCTCTATCATGCCAAAGACATTATAAACCGGTAAATGATAGCTAATGGTACGCTTATGCTCTTCTTGTGCTTCTTCAAGAAAAACCGGTAATTCAATTTCTAGATCTTGTCCACGTTGTCTAGGTGCTTGACGTGAATGGCGCCCTTCAAAAGGTGAACCTTGACCAAAGAAAGAAGCATAAAGATCGTCAAAATCTTCCTGACTAAAACTTTGTTGGTTTGAATGTGAATTGTTGTGCTGTGTAAATTGTTTAAATTTCGGATCATTGCGGTGAGCCCAAAGTTCGTCATATTCAGCTCTGCGCTGTTCATCACCAAGAATTTCCCAAGCTTGCGCTATTTCTTTAAAACGCTCCTCAGCATCTGGCTCTTTACTTACATCTGGGTGATATTTTTTCGCTAAACGGCGATAAGCAGTTTTAATTGTTTTCATGTCATCAGTGGGTTTTACCCCCATAATGTCGTAATAATCCTTTAATTCCATAGTGATATCTCGATTATGTTAAACATTAAATACCCTACATCTATAGATTATAGGACAGAGAACGCTTTTTTGTTAACCAAAATAAGTTTCATAAATCCCTATTTAAG
>NZ_CAWPAV010000013.1:0-59002 GCF_963885725.1 Proteus sp. G4380 | reverse complement strand
ATATAATTCTGCTTTAATTTTCAACCCAATAAAAAGTCGGGGAAATACCGGCTTTTTATTTATAGGTTAATACAATAAATAACTTAACTAATGGTTAATTAAAAAAACATATGATTAAAAAATATATTGTTTATATAATATCATTTGTCTTTACATTCTCATGTTATGCTTCTATTCAAATTAATAAGGATAGATTTTTTTATAAAGAACAAGATAAGGAAATTCTATTTGACATAAGAAATAAAAGCGAACAAAAAACCTATATTATTCAAAGTTGGGTATCACACTATAACAAAGAAGATAATAGTGAGGCACCATTTATCATTTCTCCTAGCTTAATAAGATTAGCACCAAATGATAATTTTACATTAAAAATTATCAAAACGGATGATATAAAAGAAATCAACCAAGAATCTGTATATAGAGTAAATATAAAAGTAGTTCCAGTTATAGATGATGAGATGGCTGATAAAAACTTGCTTCTTATCTCTTTAAACTCAATATATAATCTTTTCTATACACCTAGCAATATTATTAACAAAAGTGATAATAAAGATATTAATTTTTTTATTAATGATGAAGATTTTATTAAAATAAATAACCCCACTCCTTATTTTATTACCATAGCAGAAGCAAAGGTAGATAACATTGATATATTAAATGAACGAATAACCCTATCGCCATTTAAAAATTACAGTATAAAAAATAAAAATATAACTAAAAATATCAAAGATAGAAAAGTACATTGGAAGAGAGTCGATGAGTATGAGCAGACTATCATTGCAACCCCAAAGGAACTTATTTATGAGTAAGATAAGTTTTAGACTAAAAACATCTTTGCTATTGATATTAAATGCATACCCTCTCTTTTCTATTGCTAACAATAATATTCATTCTCTATATAAAAGTGTATTGTCAAACATTGATAATAAAACCATCGGCAAGTTATTAAATAATGAACATCCTGATGGTTATTACTCAACAAATATTTATATCAACGAAAATAAAAAAGAAACCATTATTTTATATTATGAAAATAAAGACGGTATATTAACACCAAGGATTAATATTAATGATTTAATTCGTTTAAATATTGACCCATCTTTTTATAATATTCCTGTTGATTTAAATTCGGATTTGTTATTAAGCGATTACAATATTGATTTTAAATATAATTTTTCCTCGCAATCATTATATTTAACTATTCCACAAAAAGCCTTAGATAATAAAAAAAATATGCTTGCTAGCCAAGTTTTATGGGATGATGGTGTCACTGCTTTGTTTAGCTCATATTCTTATTTTGGCAAATATAACAATCAAAATAAGATAGAACACAAAATCAGTTTTAATTCAGGTGCTAACTTAGGTGCTTGGCGAGTACGTAGTAAAAGTTATTATCATCATACGGATAAGCAACAGCAATTTAAGCTATACTCATTATATGCTTATCATCAATTAAATACGCTGTTGGCAACGCTTAATGTGGGGGAATTTCGACCAACCAGTAGAATGTTATCAACAGATAAATTAATTGGATTTCAACTTATATCTAGTGATTTGCTCTCTGGTAATGATCTCTATATGAATAGTCCTATTATAGAAGAGATTGCAGAATCTCATGCTGAAATTAAAGTGAAACAACAAGGAAGAACCATTTATGAAACTATTGTTCCTCCTGGGCCTTTTATTTTAAACGATCTACCTGTTATAGGTAGCAATGAATTGGTATTAGAAATAAAAGAAGCAGATGGACGTATAAGAAAAAGTACGCATTACTTTACTACAATGCCAAACCAATTAAAAAAAGGTCGTTATCAATATAATTTTATTTCTGGATATTCTTATGATAGATATAACCAGTTTAATAATCAAAATAATAACCCTATTTTTTTACTGGGTGAGTTCTCCTATGGTATTAATCAAAAAATAACCGCTTATGGTGCAATTAGAAAGAAGCTGAATAGCAATACTTTCTTTTCAGGATTATCATTAGATTTAGGACGCTGGGGGGGAGTAGCCAGTGATATTAGTTATTTTGAACACAATAATCTATTAAAATACCAATTGCGCTATAATAAACGATGGAGCAATATTGGTACTTCTTTAAATATATCTTCTAGCCATTATCAATCAATAAAATCTGATAGTGTTAGCATTAGAAAAAGTCAAACAGACAACATAAAAAATAGCTATACAATTTCTCTCTTTCAACCGATTAAATCTTTCGGGACATTTTCTATTGGTTATCATCAAAATTCTTATGCCAAAAGAAAAAATGACTTTACAATCAATACTTCTCTATCATCTTCTATAAAAAAAATGAATTATAGTATAAAATATCAATATAAAAATGAAAGATATTATAATGACAATCATTTTTCTTTAAATTTTAATATTCCACTAACAAATAGCTCTCAATCCTATCATTGGGTAAGCAATCAATTTGATTATCATCCAAACAATAAAGGTTATATAAATAGTACGACTATAGGTGGAAGTTTATTAGAACACTATCGCTTAGGCTATTCTATTAATTACCGACGGGATTTTAGCCACCCAAATGCTGGCTATCATACTTCAGTAAATACTCAGTATAAGGGGAGATATCAATCTTATTCTATTAATGCAAATAAATCATCTAATAATAAAACCAATTTAAGATTGGGGATTGATGGTGCGATAGTGTTACATCAAAGTGGAATAACTTTGGCACCTGATTTAGGTAATACTTTTGCTATTGTAAATACTAATGGCATTGCCGGAATTAAAACTAATCGTTCTTCACAAACCACTACAGACAATAACGGTAATTTAATATTACCGCACATCATGCCATATCGTAAAAATACTATTGGACTAAACATAAATTCGTTACCTGAATTTAGTAATACTAAAACTCAAAGTAAAATCATCGTACCCACTTTAGGTGCGGTAGCAAAAATCAATTTCCCTATAAATATCGGCTATAATGTTTTATTTACCTCAAATACACCAATTCCTTTTGCTGCCAATGTAATGGCATTTGATGATAATAATAATCTCATTTCTAGTGATTCTGTCTATGACCACAATAGAATATTCCTCTCCGGAATAAAAGAAAGCGGAACGGTACAAGTAAAATGGGGAGATACAGAGGAGCAACAATGTTTCTTCCATTATAACGTAAAAAATGAAAGTAAAAATAATTCAATTATTAAGAAACAAATTTATTGCCAATAATGAATAATTTTTATTCTTGAATATTTATGTAAGGTGTTTCTATGAAATCAATAAATATAACATTTTTAATTCCTCTATTATTACTATACTTCCCTTTTATTGCTTTATCTGATAATAGAAGAGGTAGTTTACCAGCGCCAATAAGTTGTAGCTTTGACATACCTAATAGCACTAAAGTTAGAAGTATACGTCCTGATTCTTTCCCTAGCAATTATGCAGGAACCTTAGCTAATGACAGATATTCTAAAAGAATTGCTATAGTTTTTAGTCTTTGTTCAGAAAAGAATACTAAAATAACTTTACGTATTGATAATACAAATATTGATTTTAATAATGATTACCTTATCAACGATGTAACAGGCTCTGAAGCAAGTGATAATGTGACATTCCAATTAATTGATGATGAAAATAATCCTATTGATTTAAATCAGAAAAATACATTCACTAAAATTATTGATGAAAGTGGTACTGCTTATTTTAATTTCTTTATAAATTATGTCAAAAAAGATAATCTTCGCGCAAAGCCAGGGTATATATCTTCTCGTATTACGTTCATTGTGGAAGCAAAAGATCAGATTGTTGAAAATGATAATGAATTTGCGGGTGTAGAAAACAGAGTACTGTAGTGATAATAAGTATTATCACTATATCAACGCTATGAGAATAATTTAGTCTCTCTTTTATCGCTACTTGGGTAGTGGATATTATTTCTTAACCCACTGCCCATTAATTCCTTTAACAAACTCACCTGAATTGGCTCTTGCCACTAATTTTTCACCCGCTAAACGGGCAACAGATTCAGGAGTCACTTGATTGGTTTTAGCAATTTCAGCATATTTGGCTTTTCTGGCTTGATTGATTTCATTCACCAATATTTGAGCTTGCTTATGGTTTGGTTGTACTAACTCAACATAACCACTAAAAGTTTCCCCTACTAAGCCTTGCGCGCGCGCCTCATCAAGTGTTAAAGCAACGGCATTTGAACTAATCAATGCTGTGATTAATGCAAAACTAAAGAGATATTTTTTATAATTCATTATTCACCCCAGCGTTAGAATATAGCACTATTGTTTTTCAGCAAGTCTTCAACTTGGCGATCTATTTTGACATTAATTTCATGTTCAATCTTAACGTTCATATTAATGTTTATCGGTTTTTCCGGGGTAGCAACCTCTAATCGAATACATCCAGTGAGTGCTGATATGCCGATAGTGAAAATAACAAATAAAAATAGTCTTTTTAAAAATAATAACATCATTCTGACTCACTCCCTAAATCGGATAGGCTCTTTTCTAACCACTCTTCCAATTGCGAACCAAATCGCAAGCTGCGCCATAACTGAAAAATATTTTCTTGATGGCGATAATTAAGATTTACTTGTCGCCGTTTGTCTTCCAATGGATTTTTCCCTTGGATTTCCGCTTCAAGCACTAATTCACCTAGGTTGCTTAAATTAACCCGCGTCCAAGAGCGGCTAATCTCTAAATATCGTAACCATGCCATAGCGACACCGGCTGTCATATTGCTATCATCAATAGAGTCAACAAAATCTTTATCAAGCCTGAGGGTTAAGTACGATGAATTAGCCAGCCACCCATCTTTCACTATCCACTGATTATTATTGATAAAGAAAGGCAATTCGCCACTGACTTTACCTGATGCGGCAAATTGGGTCACCTTCAATAAAGTGAAAAGCCGACTTAACTCTAGATTGTCTAATGAGATAATCGCCGCTTCATGCTGTGGTAATGCTAATTTAGCCATAGAAATAGTGCCATCAAGCATAGCAACCTTGACATTAGATAAGACTAAAGGTTTTGCTTCTGTAATAGGGTAAAATCCTTGCAGATCGGCGGTAATGTCTGTCATTTCAAATAAATTATTGACGCGCTTAATCCGTAATTGCACTGGCTGCTTCACACCTAGTTGCCATTCATCACCGTTTAAACGCCAAGGTAAAATAAAATCGAGTCCTTCTAATACGCCATCTTTTAGCCACATGCTGCCTTGCTTAACTACTAAATGTCCACCAGCAACTAAACCTTGTTGAGGGGCAATAGAAAAGTCAGCTTGTGTATAAAATTCGCCATTATCTAATGTGATGCCTAATTTTTCTGGCAATAAAGATTGAAAGGCATTGATTGGTTGTGCAGGCCAACGCATCTGCCCTCTTAGCCTTTCACCATCCCAACGTGTATTAATCGTTATCGGTCCAATAGTTGGCTTGGCATTGAGCTCGCCTTTCATATTAAAACGAAAAGGAGATTGGCCTTTTACACTAGCAATAAAGTGAGCTCTATCTAAGAATCCCCCCGCAGGAAAATCGATTCGTTGACTGGTTAACTTCAATTTTCCTTCAAATAATGGGTTTTTATCGTCTCTTAACCAACGAAATGGCGTTAAGAGCGTCAATCTGGGGGCTAACATACTGGTATGCTGGTAAGTTAAAACATCAAATCCGGTATTTAATGTCTCAAAACTCACCATGTTATCTACCCAAGAGCCAGTTCCAGCGATATCCCAACGCGCTTTTAATGGCAATAAATTGCCCTCTCCCCAATAACGCCATTGCCAATTGCCCTGATCAGGTAAGAAATCGGTCGAACGTCCAGCAAAATGGACCCGATAATCTCCCCAAATAGTATCTTCAGCTAACACAATCGCATTTAGGTGACCATTAAATCCTTTGGAAGATAATGTTGAGCCAGCCAGTGGTAAACGAGCATCTTTTACCGTCAGCGTTTCTGTTAGTTGCCCTTTAAAGCGTAATAGTGAACCGGGCTGAAATTCGATAGTAGGATCTGTCAACATACCAGTCACTTTAACGGGAAGTTGTGCACTGGCTTGCATGAGATCTTTATTTACAATGCCTGTCAATTGAATAGGTATATCAGCATCTAACCAGTTAATCGCCGTTTCAGGTATCGTCATCACTAAATTCCCTTTTCCTGCATGCCCTTGCGTCATAACATTTAAGCGCGCAGTTAAGCGTAATCCCGTTAATCCTTGCTGCCACTGGGCAATGTTGATATTCACACCACCACGTAAGGGTTGATCAAACCCAAACCATTCCCAACGCCCTTTTTCTATCGTGATATTTTCTGCAGTTACATTCCAAGGCAACACAGCTAACGCTTGCCCTCCACCTTGTTCAGCAATAGAAATAGTACCGCTATTCCCTTGCCATTGAGCAATAAAGACTAATGGGTAAGCATAATAGGATGTTAACAATGTTGTGCTGATAGAACCATTTTCTGGTAATGAATCAACATTAAGGGGTAACGCTATTTCAGCCGCCAGCTCTATCTGATTATCGTCAGGTAAATTAATCTTTAATTGTTTAATATCTAACCATTGATTATCACGGATCAGCGCTTGTATCTGCGTATTATCTCCCTGATAGCTGATTAATCGCCCATTTGTATCACTTTTAAGCTGAAAATGGCCGTTATAGCGCTGATTATCCATTAAAGAAACATGATTAATATCAACCGATAAGCGAGGAATAGTAGCTAATAACGCATGAATATCGAGAGGAACTGTTGCGGTCTCTTTTTTATCTGCAAAAGATAATTGTGAAAAACACCCTTCGTTAATAGCAAGTTGTTGACTATTAAATGATAGGCTATCAATTTGCTGTTTTTGATAGTTAAACGTAAATTGCTGCACATTAGCCAAGGTACAGCTATCACTTTTTAATGCGATATCATCAATAAAAACACCCCATTGTTGTAACCTAGGTTGTGTTAAAGAGAGTGAAACACCTTCAGGTAAATAGCTTTTAGCCACAACAGGTAACCAACGTGGAATGGTGAGCCACAAGGTCGTGCTAACTGCGCCGACACCCAGTAGTATCATCCCTGTCCATTTGATTGTTTTCTTTAACAACACCTCATTTTCCTTTTGATCACATTAACCACATTCCGAACATCCACTTTACCCATTAAATTGTTTATAATAATAGTATTAAATGTTTCTCTATTGGGGTTAGATAATTCTTGTTTTCTCACTCTCAAAATAAATTTTAATCGATAATAAGCGAGTACAGGATGAAAATTGTTTCCTATAGTACTAAACATTATGACCGCAAACACATGGAATGGGTCAATCAGCATAATGGATATCATTATGATATCGAATATTTTGACTTTAATTTGACTGAACAAACAGCAAAAAATGCCGTCGGCGCAGATGCAGTCTGTATCTTTGTTAATGATGATGCTAATCGTGCGGTATTACAAGAGCTTGCCAGTCTCAACATCCGTATCCTTGCACTGCGTTGTGCGGGGTTTAATAATGTTGACCTTAAGGCAGCAGCCGAATTAGGGATCACCGTAGTGCGTGTGCCGGCTTATTCCCCAGAAGCGATTGCTGAGCATACTGTTGGGATGATGCTCTCGTTAAATCGTCGTATTCACAGAGCCTACCAGCGTACCCGTGATGCAAACTTTTCCTTAGAAGGCTTAACTGGCTTTAATATGCATAATCGCACTGCAGGGATTATCGGTACGGGGAAAATTGGTCTAGCGACTTTACGCATACTAAAAGGCTTTGGTATGAAGCTATTGGCCTATGATCCTTATCCAAACCAAGCTGTATTAGATTTGGGTGCGGAATATGTTGACTTAGCGACTCTTTACGCAAATTCACATGTTATTTCGTTGCATTGCCCATTAACCGCAGAAAATCATCATTTATTAAATGAAAGTGCTTTTTCGCAAATGAAAGATGGCGTAATGATCATCAACACTAGCCGTGGGGCCTTAATTGATTCTGCAGCTGCCATTAATGCCTTAAAACAAGGTAAAATTGGCGCATTAGGCATGGATGTCTACGAAAATGAGCGCGATTTATTTTTTGAAGATAAATCAAATGATGTTATTCAAGATGACGTGTTCCGTCGCCTTTCCTCTTGCCATAACGTATTGTTTACCGGGCACCAAGCATTCTTAACTGAAGAAGCATTAATTAGTATTAGTGAAACGACATTGCACAATATTAAAGAGGTTGCTGCAGGTATAACATCACCTAACGAAGTGAAAGCCTAAGTCTCTAAAAAACCCCTGTTAGTCACCTTTGAGTGGCTAAAGGGGTTTTATCTTATTCGTCTTGGTTAATGAATTAACAACATATTTATCTTCTTAGGTACATTTTTATCAAGCGTAAACTATCCCTTTTATGCATGCCTAGTATTTTCTTTCTCATCCACTTTAAATTGAGAGACTAAGTTGGCAAGCTGATGAGCTTCGTCATCCATATTGGCAGTAATAGTGGCAGACTCTTCCACAAGTGCCGCATTTTGTTGAGTCACGGTATCCATCTCACTTACGGCCATAGCAATTTGATTAATCCCCATACTTTGTTCATTAGAGGCTAAGGCAATCTGTTGCATAAAATCATTAACTTGACTAATGGTGGTCACAATTTCCGACATGGAGCGCCCTGCTTCGCTCACTTGTTGTGATCCAACCTGTACTTTATTTACCGAATGGGTAATAAGTTCATTGATCTCTTTGGCTGCCTCTGCACTACGACTAGCTAAGTTACGCACTTCGGCTGCAACAACGGTAAATCCGCGACCTTGTTCACCCGCTCTAGCCGCTTCAACCGCTGCATTCAATGAGAGAATATTGGTTTGATTGGCAATACTGTTAATGATGTCATTAATATCTGAGATCTTTTTTGCACTTTCAGAAATCGATGACATGGTTTCGATAACATTATCCATCACCTTTTCGCCGTTTTGTGCTGACGTTGTCGCTCTTAATGCCAACTGGCTAGCTTGGCGTGAGTTATCGGCATTTTTTTCAACCGTCGTTTTGATTTGCTCCATGCTTGCAACAGTTTGTTGTAGCGCACTAGCCTGCTCTTCAGTACGTGAGGAGAGGTCAGTATTACCTGTTGCTATTTCACTTGCACTGACGCTAATGGTGTTTACTGCATTTTTTACCGAAGCAATCATTTGACTTAATGAAACTTTCATTTTATTCATTTCATTAAATAGCTTACCAAATTCATTGTTACCGTGATTTTCTACTCGCATACTTAAATCGCCTTGGCTCATTTTACTAAAAATATTAATAAGCACTTTAATATTGCCGATAAAGCTATGGGAGAACCAACGTAAGATAATGATAAAGAGCATAATGACAATAATCGCTGTGACTAACGCCATTAGCATAATGCGCTGTTGTGAGGTTTTCGCAATATCAATATAATTATTCTCAATACCATTGGCGACGGCATAATATGTCATGGTGATCTCGTTGAGTTCATCCATTTTTTGACTAGCAGAGTGCGTAGTCAATTGTCCTTTACGTAATTTAGCTAAGGCATCGGTAAATATATCTAAAAGCTCATCAAAGCGTTTCGTCATATCATCAGCAACCTGACGCCCTTCCATGGTTAACTTTTCAGCATCCGCCCAACGGTGTATCTCTTCACGGGTGATTTTTATATATTCTTGAGTTTGATGAAGGTATTTAGCAGAAGGTTTTTCATTCACTCTTAACTGCCCATCCAAGCCATTAATATTCGCTCTGATCACCGCCATTTGATAACGCGCTTTTCCCATCAGCAACATTTGCTGACTTAAGTTATTTGATGAAACAAAGTTATGATAAGAGCGTGTTGAAGCATCATAACTAAAGTAAATAATGCTCATAATAAGTACAAATAAAATAGCCAGCATAACTTTAACGGTTTTTTCTATACTGATGTTTTTAAACATAATCATATTCCAGCAAAATATACAGCTTTGATTTTTCTGTATATTTGTAAGATATCAGAATGCACTCTTTAGTAAAAAAGAGTGCATTCCCTAGTGTTAACAAAATAAATTAAAGATTATTTTTTAGATTATAGAGACAGGTAAGAGACTGCTCACATTGATAATGTCGGTCATTTTTATCAAAAACTTTAGAGCATAGTGAAATCTATTTTTTATTTTTGAAATAAACATTTCATTTCACTGTCCACTAAGCAATTCGTTACATAATATTCCATTAGCATTATGATTTGATTGATAAAAAATTAAATGATTAATTATCTTTTAGAATGAACAGGATAAATTTTAAAGCATGACCAATTTATCATACAATATCAGTATTTATTTTATAAATTAAACTAATCATACTTTTTTATTTAAACAGAAAGAATTGTTGTTACTTTCTTAAAAAATAATGCTATTGCTTAATACTGTGGACATTAGGTTATTTAACTCAAATAGATTAACGATATTAAGAAAGATTACTTATTCTATTTTTAATTATTTTTTAGTTAGTTCAATTAAACTTATCTCTTTATTGAATCGCTATGTTTTGCTATTCAATAATACAGTGATAATTGAACAGAATTATTTGTTGATTGTTAATCTTTTGCACAATGCTTAGAGGTATTTTAATACCTCTTTATACCCTATGTTGATGACGCTGTGGTGATGCTTGTTTTACCCCGATTAAAAAATCAGCAAAAATAGCTTTAAAATCACTACATGCCTCTTTCGGCAATGACGCTTCATTTTTTAGATTGATAGCAATATGAGTAATAAAACCATAAATTAAATTCACCACAATAGCCGGTGAATAAGCACAGATCTGTTTTTCAGCAAAGAGAATATCAACACAGTGTTGGATACGAGGAATAAGAATGTTGGCGTCAATCTCTTCCCACTCTTTCCAACCTAATACCGAGATAACTTCTTGTAAGGGAATTAACTCGTTTTTACACTGATAAATATGGTCAACACAAAGAGAGAAGAGCGCCGTTAGCTCTTGCCATTTATCATCATAAGTAGGCACTTCATCTAATTTTTGAACAGCATGCTTAACTTGCAGTAAATAACACTCTCTCAAAAGGGCTTTTTTATTACTGAAGTGATGATAAAACGCCCCTTTAGTGACCCTTGCATAACGTGATATTTCATCAATGGAAACATCATAATAGCATTGATTTACAAAGAGATATTGCCCGGCTTCAAGTAAAGCTAAGCGTGTTTGTTCTGAATTCTCTTGTTGCCGTGATTTTAATTTCATGATAAAAAACCCATAAAACATACCATAAGTATGTAATAATATATGGGTATCAGTTTTGTGTAAACTGAACAAAATATCTTTTCAGGAAATCATCATGTCATCTCAGTTCAATGGACTTATCCCTTCCAATTCTTTATCTTCGTTTAATATAGAAGTGATTAAAGAACTTCTGCTCTGGATCGAGGTAAATCTAGAAAAGCCGTTATTACTTGATGATGTTGCGATAAAATCAGGTTATACAAAATGGCATTTGCAACGGGTGTTTAAGCAAGCAACGGGCTTAACATTAGCCTCTTATATTCGTGGTAGACGACTGACCAAAGCCGCCACTGAATTGCGCTTAACTAAACTTCCGGTATTAACTATCGCACTACGCTATCAATTTGATTCGCAGCAATCTTTTACACGCCGCTTTAAAGCTGTTTTTGGCGTCACTCCTTCGGAATACCGTAAAGTTGATGTGTTGTGTAGCGACAATTTTCAGCCCCCCATCAATTTTGAAGTTACCGACCTCCCTATTCCAAATATTATCGAGCTACCTGAAAGTTTTCTTTATGTTATTCAATACCAATACTTTTGCTCTATCGAGGATATTGGCAAACTACATGAAGATATTCGTCATCAGTTTTGGAATGATTTTTTGTTGTACACAGATAAAAACTTTACGGAAAGTAGTGTGTTAATTTCTTATCAGCCAAATACATTACGTAAAGATAAGATCCAGATTGATTATGAAATTGGCCTAAACAATTTAGATCACTTTACCAGACCCCGTGGTTTTAGAAAAAAAGCGATTGCAGGCGGGCGTTATGTTCGTTTCCAATTTAAAGGCACGTTAGAAGAATATAAACAATTTGCCATCAAGATCTACTTTTATACTTTACCGGCTTTGGGGTTATGTCGTCGTTTAGGGCCAGATATTGAAAACTACATTTGTATAGAAACAGATAGCGACATTATGGAACTACCAAAAACACTGGAAATTGATTATTACGTTCCAATTCATTAATCAGTAATAAGTACTTAACGACTTGACTTTCAGTTTATTGATATGGCTAATTAACCGTCTTAATGGGTTATTTAGCCATTCTTCTCTCTCACCCTCCCTTGGTTAATAAGGTTGTTCTATGCGTATTTGTTCTTTGTTGCTATACACCACTTTCTTAGTATCATCAATAACATCAAGCTACGCAGAAATAAGCACACATAAACTGATTCGCCAAGATAATAGCGAACTGATTTATTATCTAGATAAACAAGCTGAACATAACAAAACACTGTTAGTTTTAATGCAAGGTTCTGACTGTAATAGCATAAAAAATAATACTTTTATTCAAGAAACCTTTGGTAGATGGCTACCGAGTAGTGATGTTTTAATGGTTGAAAAGTATGGTATTACAGCACAATTGACTTATTCCGACGATAATGGTGAAAGAGAAGATTGCCCTAAAAACTATAAACTACATGATAATCCTAACCAAAGACTTGCTGATTATTTAGCAGTGCTAGATAAATTATCCCCTAATTACACCAATATTGTATTACTTGGAGGAAGTGAAGGCGCAACAATGGTTCATTTAGTTGTTGCTGAACGTCATGATATTAGCGCTGCAATCGCATTAAATGGCGGTGGTCGTTTTTTCCTTGATGATGTACTGTACAATATACGCAATACAACACCTAAAGAGCATGTGGAAGAAGCAATAAATAGCTTTCAACAACTCGCTAATGCAATAATAACGAATCAAATTGGTGATGAGCAATTTGTTAGTGAACATAGCAAATTATGGTGGCAACAATATCTTGCTATTGATCTACTTGAGGTGGTTAAGCGCAACACGCAAACTCCGGTATTAATTGTTCAAACATTAGATGATATCAATGTAGATGTGGCTGCATTCCATCAATTATCTCAAGAGATAACGCAACCTAATGTGACATTTATTAAATATGATAAATTAAATCATGGTTTTTATAATCAACAAGGTGAGCGATTAACCGGAAAAGTCGTTCAAGATATACAGCAATGGTATGCGCAATATAATAAATAACATTCATCCTATCTTGACTTATTATATTAAGATAATTTTACGAGCTGATGATTAGGCCTATTTTATCATGCTTAATCTTTTATGCTGCGTTATCTTTCTGTTTCCCCTATTGGCTATTTAATATTGATTGACTGATAGTAGTGATAGAGAAAAGCAATTTATCATCACACCTTTATGCTCTTATACTTAAGTTAAATCTTGTTATCAGATCACTGATATGGAACAGGATCATTATACAATTAACCTTGTATAATAGTGATAACTTCTCTCTTCTAGATGTATAGGATCAGAATGAACAATAATCGCGCACTACTATGTCTGGAAAAAATTGGCTTTCAACTCGATAGCAAAATTATTCTAGATAATGTGACTTTCTCACTACAACCTTCTGAATTTAAATTGATTACAGGCCCTTCTGGCTGTGGAAAAAGTACGTTATTAAAAATCATTGCCTCTTTATTATCACCGACAAGTGGCACACTTTTCTTTGACGGAAAAGACTACTTAACCCTTTCTCCTGAACAATACCGACAACAAGTTTCGTATTGTACTCAAACCCCGATGTTATTTGGTGAAACGGTTTATGACAATCTTAAATTTCCTTATTTACTACGCAAAATCGCCGTTGATGAGAAGAAATTAGCGAAAGATTTAGATTACTTTAATTTGCCCAATGAGATTTTAAATAAAGGTATTAATGAACTTTCTGGTGGTGAAAAACAGCGTATCTCACTTATCCGTAACCTACAGTTTTTGCCTAAAGTGTTATTGCTTGATGAAATTACTAGTGCTCTTGATGAAGACAATAAAATAAAAGTCAATGAGCTTATCCATCATTATGTCAAAGAGCAAAAAATCGCTGCATTATGGGTAACTCACGATCAAAATGAAATCAAACATGCCGATGATGTGATCCACTTACCGAGTCATATGAACAATTAAGGTTAGGTTTACTTCCATTACCCCCTTAGTTTTAACTTTATTGAGCAGTGAGCAAATAAATTATTATGAACGAACATACAATCAGTAATGAATCTCTTATTTTTTCTCTATTACTGGTCTTAGTGGCTATATTTATTAGCCGAAAAGAGAAACTTTCATTAGAGAAAGATATTATTTGGAGTACCGCCCGAGCGATAATTCAACTCTTTATTGTTGGCTACGTATTAACTTATATTTTCGACGTCGACCATATTATCCTTACATTTCTAATGGTCTTATTTATCTGTTATAACGCTGCCTATAATGCTAAAAAACGCAGTAAATACGTTAAAGATATTTTTATTATCTCGTTTGTCGCTATTACCACAGGGGCATTGCTCACCTTAAGTATTTTACTTTTTACTCATGCTATTGCCTTTACCCCTATCCAAATTATTCCTATTACCGGTATGATCGCGGGGAATGCAATGATTGCGACCGGACTTTGTTATAATCAGCTTGGGCAACGTTTTGAAAATCATCAACAACAGATCCAAGAAATGTTAAGTTTAGGGGCAACCCCTAAAATTGCTTCAATGGCTATTATTCGAGATAGTATTAAATCGTCGTTAATTCCGACCGTTGACGCAGCCAAGACCGTGGGGATTGTAAGCTTACCTGGAATGATGTCTGGATTAATTTTTGCCGGTGTTGATCCACTACAAGCGGTTAAATACCAAATTATGGTCACCTTTATGTTGATGGCAACCGCCAGTATTTCAACAATTATTGCTTGCTATTTAACCTATAAGAAATTCTTTAATCAACGCCATCAATTAATGACGTTTAATCAATAAGATAATGACTCTCCCTCTGTGTAACACAAAGGGAGAGCGCAATATTAACCGCGTCCTTTGGGGCGATTAAGAATATGATCTTCCCAGTCCTCAACTTCCACTTCAGGAACAGCAATATATCTTACTGAAATATTACCTTGATGCATTTTTGCTTTATTACCTGCAATAAGGGGATGCCAATCCGCTAAAGGCTTCCCTTCTGCTAATAAGCGATAAGCACAAGTCATCGGTAACCATTCAAACGTCGGCAAATTATATCGCGTGAGTTTGATACAATCAGGTTCATAACGAAAACGATCTTCATAGTTACTGCATTGGCAGGTTTTAATATTTAACTGATTACAAGCGACGTTAGTAAAATAGATCTCATCAGTATCATCATCCATTAACTTGTGTAAACAGCACTGCCCACACCCGTCACATAACGATTCCCACTCATCATCACTCATTTCATCCAAAGTTTTTGTCTGCCAAAAAGCCTGTGTCATCTCTACGTTATTACCTTATTGCTCATCATATTATTAAATAACCCGTGTGGTCAGCTGATGTTCATTGACACTTAATACCAACATATCACCCGATGCTAAGGGACCGACACCTTCTGGTGTTCCCGTTAAAATGACATCACCTGGGCGAAGGGTAAAAAAGCGCGACATATAACTGATAAGGGGTAAAACAGGCGTTAGCATATCACGACTGTTCCCTTGCTGACGAATTTCACCATTAACTTTCAACATTAAGTCAACATTTTGGGGATCACCAAAAGAGTTCACCGGAATAAATCCCGACAAAGGCGCTGAACCATCAAACGCTTTACTTTTCTCCCAAGGTTGTCCCGCTTTTTTTAATTGACTTTGTAAATCACGTAAAGTGAGATCTAAACCAACACCAAAACCAGCAATAGCACGATCAACCCTATCTTCATTGGCTTGTTTCAGTGGCTGACCAATTAATACCGCTAACTCTATTTCATGATGCACTGCCCCCATTTCTTTGGGGATCGCAATAGGTTGGCGAATATCACACATCGCCGTTTCTGGTTTAATAAAGATAACCGGCTCTTCAGAGCGCACCGAGCCCATCTCTTTTATGTGGTTTGCATAATTACTGCCCACACAAATCACTTTATTGACAGGAAAATCAAGCAACGAACCTTCCCAATCTCTATGTTGATACATAATATTTTCCTTATTAGGTAAATCGCTGTGTTTTATGTCACTGCTAACGTGATTTAGTGTTGAGTTGGCAGTGTATTTATTTTATTGGCAACGCCATCAGCCATCGTCACAATACTCAAAGCAAAAAAGTAAGAGCTATTCCAATGCATGATAGTACGGAAATTTGGGGTGACTAAATAACTTCTATGCAAATCATCATCAGGAATTATCAGCCATACCTTCATATCATCACTTAATTGGCTATTAGCGGGTAATTTCACCCCTAGCGCCTTCCATTGTGCGACCGTTTTTTGTTGCTCTGTTTTTATACCTTCCAACTGTTGATTAAAATTAGCAGGTAAACTGACTTGTTCCCCCCAAGGGAGATCGCGTTGCCATCCCTCGGTTGCTAAATAATTAGCGGCTGAAGCAAACGCATCTTCACGGCTATTCCATATATCAATATTGCCATCACCATTGCCATCAGCAGCGTAAGTCAAAAATGAAGATGGCATAAACTGTGTCTGCCCCATTGCGCCTGCCCAAGAGCCTTTTAAACGCTGCCCTACAGGTAAATGTCCATTTTCGATTATCTCAAGTGCGGCCATTAATTGGCGACTAAACAAAGCCTCACGGCGACCTTCAAAAGCTAATGTGGCCAGTGCTGAGATAACATCTTCTTTCCCTTGTACTCGACCAAAACCACTTTCTAATCCCCATAAGGCAACAATATAATTTGCAGGCACACCATATTGATTGCTGATCTGCGCTAGGGTTTGTTGGTTAGCTTGATAAAGTTTCGCCCCTTCTGCGATACGTCCTTTCGTCACCACTCGAGGTAAATACACATCTAAAGTAATTTTCTTTTCTGGCTGATTACGGTCTGACTTCACCACTCTGTCAATAAAGTGAATTTCCGAAAAGGCAAAATTGATAGTTTCAGGTTTATAACCCAATTCAGCCGCTTTTTGTTTTAAAGCATCTACATAAGCAGGAAATTGTGCAGGTGTCCGTGACTGTTTTGGAAAAGCCTGTTCAAGTGAGGCAACATCAATCTGTTTCCAGCGAGCCGGTGCTGATGTCGCAATATTGGCAATTTCACTTGTTACAGGTTTTTTTTCTGCGCTCTTCTGATGGCTATCTGCACAAGCAGATAGCAAAACAGTAGAAACAATCACCGCGATGAACGAATATTTGAACATTTATGCTCCTTTTATCTCGATGATTTATTCAGTTTTTTCTGAATTTTTTAACTCATCTAAATAAGCATTTAACAGACTTTCGACGGGAGGTGGCACTTGTAGATAAAAACCTTGGTCAGTCAACGCTTGTTTGACTTTTTCTATGTCAGCATTCGCTAAACGCTGTCTTTGCGCCAGATCTAGCAACATTGCAAACTGTGGTTCACCAAAACTTTGTAATAATTCCTCAGGAATTCGAGAGAAATCATCTTTTTTTTCGATGTATAAATAAGTTTGATCACGCTTGGTACTACGGTAAATTGCACAAATCATTTTCATTAAACTCTAATTATTAAAATAAGCGACTTGCCTGAATATTTTAGTAAATATAACATGCTTATATAATTTCGTAATATCGTCTCTGGTTTTTTGTGCCAGATTATAGAAAATTTACTGAGTCAGATAGATGTCAAACACGCCCATTGAGTTAAAAGGCAGTAATTTTACCCTCTCGGTACTTCATTTAAATGATGGATCACCGAAGGTTATTCGTCAGGCTATTTCAGATAAAATTGCCCAAGCGCCTCAATTTCTGAAAAATGCGCCTGTTGTTATCAATGTCTCTGCTATCGCAGATCAAACGATTGATTTTAAAAAACTGAGGCGAATAGTAGAAGATGCTGGCTTACGTGTTGTGGGAATTAGTGGTAGTCATGACGCTCAACAAAAAGAAGCGATAATTGCCGCACAGTTACCTATTCTAAATGAAGGTAAAATAACTAAGCCAGCAGCTCAGGCAAATAACGATAAAACGAATGAAGTACCGATAAATGTACGACAAAAAACCAAAATCATTCATACACCAGTGCGTTCCGGGCAACGTATTTACGCACCAAATAGCGATTTAGTCGTGTTAAGCAATGTCAGTGCTGGCGCTGAATTAATCGCAGACGGTAATGTACATATTTATGGTGTATTGCGTGGACGGGTTCTTGCCGGAGCATCAGGCGACCAAGAGAGCCATATTTTTTGTACACATTTATCTGCAGAACTAGTTTCCATTGCTGGTCAATATTGGCTAAGCGACCAAATTCCTACAGATTTTGTTGGCAAATCAGTCCAACTTAGTTTGCAAGAGAATGAATTAACAATCGAGAACTTAATTTAGAGCATCGACAAGGAATCACTCCATGGCACGCATTATTGTTGTTACGTCAGGTAAAGGTGGGGTTGGTAAAACAACTTCCAGCGCGGCCATTTCTACCGGCCTCGCTCAAAAAGGGCATAAAACGGTTGTTATCGACTTTGATATCGGATTACGTAATCTTGACCTAATTATGGGTTGTGAGCGTAGAGTCGTTTATGACTTTGTTAATGTTATTCAAGGTGATGCTACTTTAAATCAAGCCCTGATTAAAGATAAACGTACAGAAAACCTTTATATCCTCCCTGCTTCACAAACAAGAGATAAAGACGCTTTAACCCGTGATGGTGTAGAGCAAGTGTTAGATGAACTGGATGAAATGGGTTTTGATTTTATTATTTGTGATTCACCTGCAGGGATTGAAAGTGGCGCACTTATGGCACTCTATTTTGCAGATGAAGCCATTATCACCACCAACCCAGAAGTCTCCTCTGTACGTGACTCAGACCGTATTTTAGGTATTTTAGCCTCTAAATCGCGTCGCGCTGAACGAGGCGAAGATCCTATTAAAGAACATCTTCTATTAACACGCTATAATCCAGGCCGAGTAAGCCGTGGTGATATGTTAAGTATGGAAGATGTGCTAGAAATTTTATGTATTCCACTGCTGGGTGTTATTCCAGAAGATCAATCCGTTTTACGTTCATCAAACCAAGGTGAGCCTGTTATTCTTGATAGTGAATCTGATGCAGGTAAAGCTTATTTAGATACTGTAAATCGTTTATTAGGTGAAGAACATCCATTCCGTTTTATTGAAGAAGAGAAAAAAGGCTTCCTAAAACGCCTTTTTGGGGGGTAAAAGATGGCTTTATTAGATTTTTTTCTGTCGCGTAAAAAGTCGACAGCAAATATTGCCAAGGAGCGCCTACAAATTATCGTAGCAGAGCGTCGACGTGGCGATACTGAGCCAGCTTATTTACCTGATATGAAAAGAGATTTATTAGGTGTTATCTGTAAGTATGTGCAGATAGATCCCGATATGCTATCTGTTCAGTTTGAGCAGAAAGGCGATGATATCTCCGTACTAGAATTAAATGTGACATTACCTGAAAATGAAGAATCACCTAAGTGATCATATTTAATTCGCTGATATAAGCTAATGATCCACAGAGCCAGCTATAAACTATCACATATTTGCTTGGCTCTGTGTTTTTAATTATATATAAACTGGCTGAATACAAATGTGCAAATAGCGCTATATATTGTTGCTATTTTAAACATTCATTAATAATAAGTTGGAGTTGCTATTTATTGGATGATAGAAGGATGATAGAAACTCATATTGGGTTTGAGAAAATTTCAGGCTAAATAATTACTCTTTAGCCTGAATTAATATAACGTGATATTAAGGATATTGCGCCAAAATTGCAGTAATTTTTTCTGCTAATAATGCTTTACGCCAGCGTGAAAGCAATTCAGGCTCCCCTGTTTTAATTTTCCAGTGAATATTAAGCAATTGGTTTATTTGTCTTCTTGAGGCTAATAACTCGGGGTTATAACGCTGTCCTTCACTTACCTCTTGGATCACCGTTTTTATTGCTTTAAAGGCTTTTTTATAGTTAGGTTGTTCAATTAAATTGCCAATAGGCTCAGGACAATCTTCATCTTTGATCTGTTTGGCTTTAGCAACAAAATCCAACAAGCGGCGGCCATGACAACGAATTTCTTGCCCCGATAGAGAAAGCGCATCTAATTCAGCAAGAGAGGTCGGTAAATAGCGTGCTACTGACCATAAATGCTCTTCCCTTACAACAAAGTTTAATGCCATATCACGGGCTCTAGCTTGATTTAAACGCCATTCTGCCAACATTTTTAAGCATGCTAATTGTTGACCTCGTAATTGCCATGCATTACCAATATCGCGATAGGCAAGCTCTGGTGATACGGTCTCTTGGCGACGCTCGGCTATCATTTCACACTCATCAACAATCGCGTCCATATAACCGGCTTCTTGTGCCTGTGCGATTAATTTCTTAGCTAGAGGTAACAAATAAAACACATCACCACTCGCATATTGGCACTGTTTTTCGGTTAATGGGCGCGCCAGCCAATCTGTCCGTGATTCACTTTTATCGAGAGCAATATGTTCATATTTCTCGACTAAGGTGGCAAAACCACAAGAAATGGGATAGCCCAGAAAAGCGGCCACGACTTGGGTGTCTATCATGGGTGTCGGAACACAACCAAATTGATGAGAAAACACTTCAAGATCTTCACTTCCAGCATGCAAATATTTAAGGACTGCGGGATTAGTTAATAATTCAACAAAAGGAGTCCACTCAGTAATGGTCAGGGGATCAATAAGAGAGATCTGTTTCCCATCGTACATTTGGATAAGCCCCAAATGTGGGTAATAGGTGCGTATACGGACAAACTCTGTATCTAATGCAATTTGTGATACCTCAGACGCTGCTTTACAGACATCTTCTAGTGCTGTGTTTGTCGTGATAAATTGATAATTCAAAACAGGTTTCTCTTGTGTTTTTATGTCTAATGACTTTTTCGTAAAGACAAAAACGCCGGTATAAACCGGCGAATTTATCAAAGGTTATACTTTGTTGTATCAAGATCCAGTTGATGTTTTCAACTGTTTTTCTTCATTTCTTAATTCTCTGCGTAAAATTTTACCAACATTTGACTTAGGCAACTCTTCTCGAAACTCAATAATCTTAGGTACTTTATAACCCGTTAAGTAACGGCGACAATGAGTTTTAAGTTCATCTTCTGTCAATGAGGGATCTTTTTTGACAACAAAGATTTTCACAGTCTCACCCGAGCTTTTACTCGGTACACCAATAGCTGCTGATTCTAAAACTTTCGGGTGCGCAGTAACCACTTCTTCAACTTCATTAGGATAGACATTAAATCCTGAAACCAAGATCATATCTTTTTTACGGTCAATGATGCGGATAAAGCCTTCATCATCCATTGTGGCAATATCACCTGTGGCAACCCATCCATCATGTAGTACTTCTGCTGTCGCATCAGGACGATTCCAGTAGCCTTTCATGACCTGAGGGCCACGAACCCACATTTCACCGCCTTCTGTGCGAGACACTTCATTACCTTCATCATCCATAAATTTTACTTCCGTTGAAGGTACAGGAAGCCCAATACTACCACTGTATTTTTTTAGGTTATAAGGGTTACCTGTTACTAAAGGCGAACACTCAGTTAAACCATAACCTTCTAATAGATGCTTACCGGTTAATTCTTCCCACTCTTTCGCAACACTACTTTGTACGGGCATTCCGCCACCAACAGAAAGGTTGAGCTTAGAAAAATCAAGTTGACGAAACTCAGGATTATGTAACCAAGCATTAAATAGTGTATTTACCCCGGTAATCGCCGTGACAGGATAACGCGATAACTCTTTAATAGTGCCTTTAACATCTCGTGGGTTCGTTATCAGTAGGTTTTTCCCGCCAACTTCAATAAATAACAAGCAGTTCACGGTTAATGCAAAGACGTGATACAAGGGTAAAGCGGTTACCACCAGCTCTTTCCCTACATTAAGTGCAGGAACATAAGCGGCTTTAGCTTGTTCTAGATTAGCCAACATATTACGATGAGTTAACATCGCGCCTTTCGCAATTCCTGTGGTACCACCAGTATATTGTAAGAAGGCTAAATCATCTCCAGTAATTTCTGGCTTAATATATTGCATTCGGTAGCCTAAATGCATCGCTCGACGAAATGATATCGCGTCAGGCAAATTATATTTTGGGACTAATCGCTTGATATATTTAACCACAAAATCAACCAGTGTCGCTTTAGGACGAGATAGCTGATCTCCCATACGTGTTAAAATAACGTGTTTAATGCTGGTGTTAAAGACGATTTTTTCCAGCGTATGGGCAAAGTTAGAAACAATGACAATAGCTGTGGCGCCACTATCATTAAGCTGATGTTCAAGCTCTCTTGGTGTGTAGAGTGGGTTTACATTGACCACTACCATACCGGCACGAAGAATGCCGAAAAGCGCTATAGGATATTGCAGTAAGTTAGGCATCATTAAGGCGACACGATCACCTTTTTTCAATCCTAAGCCATTTTGCAAATAAGCGGCAAAAGCACGGCTACGCTCTTCTAGTTTGCGGTAAGTCATGACCTCGCCCATATTGATAAAGGCGGGTTGATCTGCGTAATTTGCGACAGCGTTTTCAAGCATCTCTGCAAGAGATGCAAAACGGTCCGGGTCAATTTCAGCCGGAACATCTGCCGGATAACGTTTAAGCCAGACTTTTTCCAAAGTAGTACTCCTGATTAATCGCACTTCTTGGTTAATATTATGTTTCTTTTTAACAAAGTATTAACTCATCCTACCAGCACAAACAATTTTCTGTTGTGAAGATGCGAAGTGTATCACTAAATTTTTTCTTTTTATGTTTAACAAAAAAGAAGGCGGTCAAAACCGCCCTCTCTTTTGTTGTCTTCATCTTTAATAATTATATTAGATAATTGCCATCTAATATATTACAGGCATTGATTATACACCGTTTCAAACTCATAAAGGTAAAATATTATATCGTCATTAACAATTATTCTAGTTTATTACTCCAAGACGGGGACAACTTGGCCAGTGCCATATGGATATGCCCCATAGCCGCCATAGCCATAATTATACCAGTAAGGGGCATTACCATAGTATCCCCATGTCATAACAGGCGCAGGCATAATAACTTGTTGCGTTAATGTCCAGCGTTTCATTCCTGTAACATCGATACGTAAAAATGGATAAACGGCTTCACCCACTTTGCCTGTTTTTACACCTTTGATCGTACCCACTACCGTGACATACTGATTTTTATAATCTGTTGGATCTAAAAAATGGGTAACATTCGCATAAAGACGACCAACAGAAGGTTGCTGTAACTCAGGAGCCGCATCATAGTGAGAAAGTGGCATCACAGCAATTTCTAACTGGGTTGATGAAGGTAGATTCTTAACCTCAATCACTCGCCCACCAAAACGACCTTCTTGACCGACATAAAGCTCCGGTGCCGCTAGAACTACATTTAAGTCAGTAACAGGAGTTGCTGTTGTCCCTTTAATAGATTCAGGTATAGAGACGCAGCCCGTTAGTAATAGAGCGCCAGATAAAAATAGCGCTTTACTTACCAAACGGTAGTTTAATTGTCTGTTCATAAACCACCTCTTTGTACGTCATTAAGTACGTTACACTCTAAGATAAGTATAGCGTCACTCTGTCACTTCTAACAGAAAATCGCTAACAATCTATTCCCGTCCTGGTAATTTTTTCCAAGTGACTTCATTACGTAAATAAACAGGCTCGGCCTCTTCTACTTTAGTTGCTTTCCCTTCATGCCATGCTGTAACGGCAAGTGGCAACATATCTTGTGCCGCAGGCAAAGTAATTTGCGTTTCAACCACGGTAAAAGGCAATGATAAAGCTAAATCAGGATAAGCTTGCCACCCCGTACCCGCAATTGCCCAGCGACCGGTGATAGTTTGTAGCGTTTCGGCAAATTGTTCTGGTTTCATTACCGCTTCTGTTTCTTCACCAGACCAAATGCCAGCGTCATTACGCTGATATTGGGCACAGTAGATTTCCCCCATACGGGCATCAATGGCGACTAAAACTTGCTTAATGCCTGTTGTTCTAAAAACGCCTTCTGCCATGGTGGCAAGAGAAGAAATACCAATCAGTGGCAAATTAGCCCCTAGTGCGATACCTTGCGCAACACCGACACCAATGCGAACACCGGTAAAACTGCCCGGACCACGACCAAAAGCGAGGGCATCTAAGGATTGCAGTGATAAATTGGCTTCTTCTAAAGCACTTTTCACCATTGGTAAAATTTTTTGTGTATGTTCACGCGGTGAAATTTCAAAACGTGAAGCAACGACACCTTCATTCCAAACCGCAACAGTACAAGACTCAGTTGCGGTATCAATTGCTAAAATTCGCAGTGACACGCCATAACTCCGGCAGATTCAATAAGTAAAAAGAGAAAGAATAATATCATAATAGTATTCAACAGAATAAATACACATCATATGTAATCACTATTATGACTCCGACACTATTTTATTTCGTTGTGCCCGTTGGCTTAAAAAATAACTGGTTTTTTCTAATGAACGGGTTCGTGGTGATGGGGGCAAACTACTTAAAAACACTTCCCCATAAGGCCTTGAAACTAATCTATCATCACAAACAATAATGGCACCATAGTCATGTATATCGCGGATCAAACGCCCGACGCCTTGCTTTAGAGTGATCACCGCATCAGGGATTTGTACATCCCGAAATGCATCACCACCACGTAATTGACAATCTTCAATACGTGCTCTTAATAATGGATCGTCAGGTGCGGTAAAGGGTAATTTATCAATGATCACACAAGAAAGTGTATCTCCCCTAACATCCACCCCTTCCCAAAAACTTTGGGTCGCGACAAGTAACGCATTGCCTGAGGAAACAAATTTTTTCAATAATTGCGATTTCCCCATTTCGCCTTGCATTAACACGGGAAGTGGTAAGCTGGCTTTAAACTCTTCGGCTAATCCACGCATCATAGCGTGAGAGGTACAAAGAAAAAAACAACGCCCCTGATTTTTTAAGATCACAGGAGCCAACATAGCGGCTAAACGCTTCGCGGTATATGGTTGATTTAACGGAGGTAAATAACGTGGTACACAGAGCAACGTTTGATGTTGATAATCAAATGGACTATTTAAAATTAATGTCGTGGCATTTTCCAGTCCTAATCTATCTGTGTAATAAGACATTTTTTCATCTACAGAGAGTGTTGCAGAAGTAAATATCCAACTACTTTTATGGGATTTAATTAGCTCACGAAATTTATCAGCAACCGAAAGTGGCGTGATCGCCAGTAAAAAATGGCGACCATAGCTTTCAAACCAATAACTGTATCCGGCAATCGTCGTATCAATTAGGCGTTTTAAACGATTACGATAAAGTGTTGCCCGTTCAAACGCACTATCCAGTAATTGGCTACGCCCTAAAGAGAGCTTCATTACATCATAACTTAGCTCTAACGCATCATCTAATAAGGTTAAATAGCGTTTGGTTTCCTTATTTTGTAATAGTTCCCTTAAGTTACCCCGAAAACCCGTATCACCTAAGCTAAGACGAAAATCTTGTACCATTTGAGTTAAACGGTCAGCACTTTTTTGCAGTTGCACTTGATCACGCACCTCAGTGCGATACGCCACAATCATATCTCGCGCTAGATCGAATAATTGACGACTAGTGAGCTGTTGACCGAAATAGTGGCTTGCTATATCAGGAATTTGATGCGCCTCATCGAAGATCATTATCTCCGCATCGGGGATCAGCTCACCAAAGCCAGTATCTTTTACTACCGTATCTGCCATAAAAAGGTGATGATTAACAATCACCACATCAGCGGCTAACGCATTTTTACGGGCACTTAATACATAACACTCTTTGTAGCGAGGACAATCACTGCCCAGACAATTATCATTAGTGCTAGTCACCAGTGGCCATACTTTGCTATCTTCCGCCACACTATGACAGCGACTAATATCACCATCTTCTGTTTGCGTCGACCATTGGCGTACATGCATAACATCAGCAAGTACTTCTGCTTCTAAATCACCGCCACTGAGCATTTGCTGATCTAAACGTTCTAAACACAAATAATTAGAGCGACCTTTTAATAAAGCCGTTGTACCATCGTAGTCTAGCGCTTCTATTATGGTGGGGAGATCACGACTATACAGTTGATCTTGTAATGCCTTAGATCCGGTAGAGATGATAGTTTTTTTCCCAGAACGTAATGCAGGCACAAGATAGGCATAGGTTTTCCCTGTCCCGGTACCCGCTTCTGCAATAAGCACACCTTGTTTATCAATAACCTCTGTTACTGATATCGCCATTTGTCGTTGAGCTTCACGGGGATGAAATCCAGGAACGCGTCGGGTTAAAATCCCGTTTTCTGCAAAATCGTCTGACACAGGCATACTCTTTTTATAAAATAAGACGTAAATTATGCCAGTGGATAGCTAAAAGTACCACCCACGTTGTTAATACAAAGGAGAATTTATCGTGACTATAAAACGTATCGATCCAGAGGACCGTTGGTCTGAAGCGGTTATTTATAATGATACTGTCTATTACACTGCAGTTCCTGAAAACTTATCAGGGGATATAATCGAACAAACTGCAGATACATTAGCAGCTATTGATGTGTTATTACAAAGAGTGGGATCAGATAAAAGTAAGATCCTTGATGCAACACTATTTTTAGCAGATAAAGCCGATTTTGCAGGTATGAATCAAGCATGGGATGCATGGGTTGCTAAAGGGAGCGCGCCAGTACGTTGTACCGTTCAGGCTCAACTCATGCATCCTGAATATAAAGTAGAAATTAAAATCATCGCTGCTCTCTAATTTTTTATTAGCACCCGCACATGCGGGTACTATTTTTTGCATGGCTTAGTTTGAGCGCAAAAAAACTGAGTTCAACCGAACTCAGCCTTTTGTTTGAGTAAATATTCCGCTGTGAAACCTAATAGTTGTTATCCGTCTATTATTACATTAATTAGAGTTAAGCGAATTTAATCATTATCATACCGACTAATAATAATATAATTCCACTCCATCCTTTATAATTTAGGCGTTGATTAAATAAGATCCACCCAGCGGCGATAGTGGCAATAATACCAAAAGCTCCCCATAGTGCGTAAGCAACAGAAAGCTCTATCCCCTTTACGGCCATTGCCAATGAACTAAATGCGCCTAACACACAAAGCAATGACAATATTCCCAACCCCCAACGACTAAAACCGTTAGACATTTTTAAGAATATATTGGCCACGATTTCAAGCACAACAGCAAGAAGAAGAAAAGCACCATGCCACCATTCAAATTGAGCTAACATATTAGGCCTCTTTAACATTAGAAGAAATTGGCTTATTAGCTCCCTTTACCACAGTAGCAACTTGTTTGGCTTTTCCGGCAATATTTTTTACCGAATCGGTTGTTTTTTTAGCAACCGCCGATTTTTTAGTGCCTGACTTAATTAAAGTGATCCCCGCAATTAACATTGCTAAACCACCTAATTTTAATGCTGACAGTGATTCACCAAACCAAAGCACGCTAAATGTTGTAATAATGACAATTCCAATACCTTCCCACAGTGCATAAGCTACACCTAATGCCACTTTTTTTACGGCTATGGCTAAAAAGATATAGGAAGTGGCAATCATTAACCACATAACGATCATACCAGTGTAACCACCGCTGACACTGGCATACTTCATTGATAAAGTGCCGATCACTTCACAGATAATAGCTAAAACTAAAAATATCCAATAAATCATTTTTCATCTCTCATACACGTTTAAAGCACGCCCAAACGTTTCTTGCGCAGAGAAGATAGAGAATATGTAGATAGTCTTTCTGGCGGTATAAAACCGAACGTTAAGGCAACGTTATTTCCTGATATATCAGGAAGTAGGATGAGAAATTTCTATAATGCGCCACACCAGTAGTGTTCGCTGGATAAAATAGCAGAAAGGAATAACTTATAAGTAGAACGTTTAACTTTTACGCTTTTGGCGCTAGTCATGATTATTTATTCTTTCATCGCGCAGCCCATCCGCACGATATACTCCGAACCCTCATATAATATGGATAAATGTTACATGATATTTCTATCATGCCGAATTATTTAAAGCAAGGATCTTCTGCAAAAAATTTTTAGGTAATTGATTGGTTTTATTTAGGTTTTAAGTTGAAGATTGCAATACACTGCATAGTTAATCAATTCTTAGCTGAACTTGTTATTAATTTATTCATTTATATCGCAGTAATTATGCTTAATAAAAAAACACCGCAAAACTCGACCTCTTATTTTACGGTGTTATTTATATTAGTTAGGGACTATATCTGACGATGAAATTCCCTACTCAATTTCATTCCAAGAGCGGCCATCACGAGTGATCATTGCAACAGATGCAACCGGCCCCCATGTTCCTGCTTGGTATGGCTTAGGTAATTCATTATCGCATTCCCATGCATTAATAATTGAATCGACCCATTTCCATGCTTCTTCTACTTCATCACGACGGACAAATAGCGCTTGAATACCCCGCATTGCCTCAAGCAACAACCGCTCATAAGCATCAGCTAAATGAGTTTGATTAAAAGTTTCGGAGAAACTTAAGTCTAATTTAGTGGTTTGTAAGCGGTGTTTATGATCAAGACCTGGTGCTTTATTTAGCACTTCAATATCAATACCTTCATCAGGCTGTAAACGGATAGTGAGTTTATTTTGTGGTAACTCTTGATAGGTTTCACTGAAAATATTCAGAGCTGGTTTTTTAAAATAGACCACCACTTCCGAGCATTTACTTGGCATACGCTTACCGGTTCTTAAATAGAAGGGTACACCCGCCCAACGCCAGTTATCAATATCAGCACGAATTGCAACAAAGGTCTCTGTATTACTGGCTTTATTTGCACCCTCTTCGTCTAGATAGCCCGGTACTTTTTTACCTTGTACAAAACCTGCCGTATATTGCCCACGAACCGTTTTTTCACGGACATTAGTCATATCAATACGACGTAATGAGCGCAGTACTTTCACTTTCTCTTGGCGGATACTATCAGCCGTTAAATCAGCAGGTGGTGACATGGCGATCATCGTCAAAATTTGTAATAGGTGATTTTGCACCATATCACGCATTTGACCCGCTTGATCGAAATACCCCCAACGTCCTTCAATACCAACTTCTTCTGCCACCGTGATTTGGACATGATCTATCGTTTTGTTATCCCAATTATTAACAAATAAGGAGTTAGCAAAACGTAAGGCCAATAAGTTTAAAACGGTTTCTTTCCCCAAGTAGTGGTCGATACGATAAATTTGACTCTCTTTAAAGTATTTCGCCACACTATCATTAATAGAAACTGAAGACGCTAAATCTGTTCCTAGTGGTTTTTCCATAACCACACGGTTTGGCTCTTTATTTAATTTAGCATGTCCCAAACCTTTACACATCGCACTGAAAGTACTTGGTGGCATTGCAAAATAGTAAATCGCCGGTAATTTGTCTTGTTTTAGATGTTTTGCTAACTCAATAAAGTGGTCAGTTTCATTGACATCAAGATTACAAAAATCGAGACGAGCACTTAAACGTTGCCAAATTTCAGGGTTAATCTCTTCTTTTAAAAAAGTTTGTAATGCTTCATGGGCAACATTTGTATAAGCAGCTACATCCCAATCAGCACGACCAACACCGATGATACGTGTATCAGGGTGAATATATCCTGCCTTTTCCAGTTGATAAAGTGATGAAATTAACTTACGACGGGCAAGATCCCCTTTAGTACCGAAGATAACCAGATCACAGGCCTGAGCAGTCGATATCGCTGCCATAGTACGTCTCCTCATGATGAGATTTTGTAATTTTGTTACATAATTTCGTATTAATGTACTCTTTTGGGTGTACGCAGTAAATACGCTTGCGTGTTTTAGTCTTTAACGCCCCTTACATCTTATTAACCACCGGTTTTTTATGTCTAGCTTTTTCTATTTCTATGTAAATTTACAACAGTTTTGTTAATTGTTTTCAGCTTTGAAAGTTAGACACAGGTCATACTTTGATGAAAAAAGCCCTTTTAAGGGGCTGTCAGCGATGTAAGTGCTGTTATATGCGTAGTATATTTTCATAAAACCGTTATAGATTTCTCCTTTTATTGAAATTGGCAAAGCCAAGGATCTGTATATTTAATGAATATATTGGAAAGGGTTCAGTCTAGTCTGGACATCTTGAGTAAATCAGAAAAAAAAGTGGCTGAGGTTGTTTTAACAACACCACAAACCGTGATCCATTCAAGTATCGCTCTTATGGCGAAAACAGCTGATGTTAGTGAGCCCACTGTAAATCGTTTTTGTCGACGCATGGCAACAAAAGGATTTCCAGATTTTAAGTTACAATTAGCACAAAGCATTGCCAATGGTACACCTTATGTCAATCGTAACATTGATGACTCCGATTCTGTCTCTGCTTATACCAATAAAATATTTGAATCCGCGATGGCGGGTTTAGAGACTGTCAAAAATAATCTCGATATTGCGGTTATTAATCGAGCTGTCGATATTCTTACTCAAGCAAGAAAAATCTCGTTTTTTGGTCTAGGTGCTTCTGCCGCCGTCGCACATGATGCCATGAATAAATTCTCACGTTTCAACATTCCCGTGACCTATTTTGATGATGTTATCATGCAACGAATGAGCTGTATAAATAGTATCGACGGTGATGTTGTGGTGATTGTGTCTCACACAGGTCGTACTAAAAATTTAGTCGAAATTGCTAAAATTGCACGTGAAAATGATGCATCAGTAATAGCGATTACCACTTCTGGCTCTTTATTAGCCGCCGAAGCAACGTTACCCATCTTACTTGATGTACCGGAAGATACCGATATCTACATGCCGATGATTTCTCGCCTTGCACAACTTACAGTTATTGATGTTCTGGCTACAGGGTTTATTTTACGCCGAGGGCCAAAATTTAGAGATAACTTGAAGCGTGTCAAAGAAGCATTACGCGATTCGCGCTTTGATAAGTAACCGTTTTAAATGAATTTGTTAGTATAGTCACATTTAGCAGTGTGCCCTTGACTAGATAACTTTTTGAAAAATGGTAGCATAACTGCGAGCTAACTCTCACATATGATGAAAACACCTAAGTATGTTACAATTAGCTTGAAGCGTTTCACTTAACATATTGGATAGAATGTTACTTACCTCCGTTTTATCCAATAGCCAATACCTTTCGTTCAAGGTCAACGGAGTAATGCATGTCCAGACGGCTCAGAAGAACAAAAATTGTTACCACCTTAGGCCCAGCAACAGATCGTGATAATAACCTAGAAAAAATCATTACTGCTGGTGCAAATGTTGTTCGATTAAATTTCTCTCATGGCTCTGCAGAAGATCATCTTGCTCGTGCTAATCGCACCCGTGAAATAGCAGCTAGACTTGGTCGCCATGTTGCTATTTTAGGCGATTTGCAGGGTCCGAAAATCCGTGTTTCGACATTTAAAGAAGGCAAAGTATTTCTTAATGTGGGAGACAAATTTCTCCTTGATGCCAATTTAGAAAAAGGCGAAGGCGACCAAACTAAAGTCGGTATTGACTATAAAGGGTTACCTGCCGATGTTGTTCCTGGCGATATCTTGCTACTTGATGATGGACGTGTTCAATTAAAAGTCCTTAAAGTCGAAGGCCTGAAAGTTTTCACTGAAGTGACTGTCGGTGGCCCATTATCTAATAATAAAGGGATCAATAAACTCGGTGGTGGTCTTTCTGCTGAAGCATTAACTGAAAAAGATAAACAAGATATTATTACTGCTGCCAAAATTGGTGTTGATTATCTTGCTGTCTCCTTCCCAAGAACAGGCGAAGATCTTAATTATGCACGTCGCTTAGCACGTGATGCAGGCTGCGAGTGCCAAATTGTCGCGAAAGTTGAACGTGCCGAAGCCGTTGCCAATGATGAAATTATCGATGAGATCATTCTCGCTTCTGATGTTGTCATGGTTGCCCGTGGTGATTTAGGCGTAGAAATTGGTGATCCTGAATTAGTCGGGGTACAGAAAAAACTCATCCGTCGTGCTCGTCAGCTAAATCGTGTTGTTATCACAGCCACTCAAATGATGGAATCGATGATAACTAACCCAATGCCAACTCGTGCAGAAGTCATGGACGTCGCCAATGCGGTATTAGATGGTACAGATGCCGTTATGTTATCGGCTGAAACAGCAGCAGGACAATATCCCGCTGAAACTGTAGCCGCAATGGCACAAGTCTGTTTAGGCGCGGAAAAAATGCCTGCGGCCAATGTATCAAAACACCGTTTAGATATGGTATTTGATAATGCTGAAGAAGCGATAGCCATGTCAACCATGTATGCAGCTAACCATATGAAAGGCGTTAATGCGATTATCGCTATGACTGAGTCCGGTCGTACTGCCCGTATGATGTCACGAATTAGCACCGGTTTACCTATTTTCTCTATGTCACGCCATGAGAAAACATTAAACCAAACTGCACTTTATCGAGGTGTTACGCCTGTTTATTGCAGTACTCATACTGACGGTATTGCTGCCGCTAATGAAGCTATTATGCGTTTATGTGAAAAAGGCTTTTTAGTTTCAGGTGATTTAGTCTTAGTCACACAAGGTGACCAGATGGGCACGATCGGAAGTACCAATACTTGTCGTATCCTTACCGTAGAATAATCGTTCTTATTCTTTTATAGCAAAATAGCAAAATAGCAAACGGGCACTTTAAATAGTGCCCGTTTTTTTATCTTCCTATTCGTTCACCAGCAATGGACTAGTCTAGGATATTCTCACGCGCATAAGGTTCTATTTCCCCCTCTTTACGCGTTTTTAATAGTTTTAAGATCCAAGTATATTGCTCTGGTGTTGGTGAGACTAACGCTTCTAGCTCTTCATTCATCCGACGCGCAATATAACGATCATCTTGCCCTTCTATATCATCCATCGGCTCACGGATAATAATCTTTAGTTGATGCGTTTTATGACAGTAAACAGGAAACAGTGGCACAATGGCCGCTCTGCATACTTTCATTAATCGGCCAATCGCCGGTAATGTGGCTTTATAGGTACCAAAAAAATCCACAAATTGACTATGCTCGGCACCATGATCTTGGTCAGGTAAATAATACCCCCAAAACCCTTGGCGCACCGTTGAAATAAAAGGTTTTATCCCCGCTTCGCGCGAGTGTAAACGTCCGCCGAAATGGTAACGTGCTTTATTCCATAAATAATCAGTCACCGGATCTTTTTGGTGGTGAAACATTGCTGCCATTTTTTGCCCTTTAGCAGCCAATAACATGGCAGGTACATCAACAGCCCATCCATGCGGTACCATAAAAATAACATTACGCCCTTGTGCTTTTAAGCGCTCTATAATCTCTATCCCTTCCCAAGAGGTACGCTGTAATGTGTGTTTAGCCCCTCTTAAACAAAGATCTGCAAGCATCACGAAAGACTGTGGCGCTGTTTCAAACATTTTATCAAGCACATCTTCTCGTTGTGCTTTATCCCAGTGAGGAAAACAATATCTTAAATTGATATCTGCACGACGTCTGGCACTTTTCGCTTTACGCCCAACAAAACGACCTATAGAAGCAAGGAGCGGATCACGCCATTTTACCGGCATATACGCTAATGCACACAATACGCCTGCACCAAACCAGGTTCCCCAATGACGAGGATGCAAATAGGCGCGGTGAAAAGTCGGTACATAACCCGCTTTACTATCTGTATCTTTTTCTTTATTCATCAGATAACTCGCTGAACTGACACCTCTAAATAGGCGTAAAAATCATTAAAACAAAAACGGATGATATCAATCATCCGCTTTTATGTCTTTAACTTCTTGTTTAATGTCAATTATCTAACGTTAATTGAGGCATGATCTCTTTTACTTTAGCTAAGTATTCACGCTTCTCTTTGCCTGTTAGGCCATCTGCACGAGGTAATTTAGCTGTTAATGGATTAACCGCTTGTTGGTTGATCCATAATTCATAATGTAAGTGTGGCCCTGTGGAGCGCCCTGTATTTCCGGATAGTGCAATGCGATCACCTCGTTTTACACGTTGTCCCGGTTTGACTAACAGTTGGCGTAAGTGCATATAACGAGTGGTATATTGGCTACCATGACGGATAGCAATAAAATTACCTGCTGCACCACTGTATTTAGAGACAATGACTTCACCATCTCCTGTAGCTAAAACAGGCGTACCAACAGGCATAGCAAAATCAACCCCTTTATGCGGTGCAACACGGCCTGTGACAGGATTGATACGGCGAGGATTAAATTGAGAAGAGACTCTAAACTGTTTTACCGTTGGAAAACGCATAAAACCACGTTCTAAACCACCTGCTTGGCTATCATAGTAGCGGCCATCTTCAGCAAGAAAAGCATAGTAATCTTTACCACCACTTCGTAACCGCACACCAATAAGTTCGCTCTGTTCGGTACGACCATCTAAGACTTCACGAGAAAAAAGGGCTGAGAATTTATCACCACTTTGTAATTTTCTAAAGTCTAATTGCCATTGCAAAGCTTTAGTCACTGCGCGAGCTTCTGCGTTAGTTAAGCCAGCATTTGTTGCACTTGCAGAGAAACTACCACGGATAACCCCTGTGGTCACACTATTTTTCCATTCGCCTTTTTGGAACTCTTTCGCTTCAGTAAAACCTGTTTCCGTACGCGTATAAACACGAGTTTCTCGGCGAGAAACGCCCCAACTTAACTCTTGCAATAAACCATCATCATCAAGTTTCCAACTTATTGGTTGGCCTATTTTAAGGTTTCTGAGATCTTTATTTTGATTGGAGAGCGTTGCAATATCGGCTGAGTCGATACCAAATTGCGTTAATATCGAACTTAATGAATCTCCACTGGAGACAATATAAGTATGAGGAACCTGTGCCACTGCGGTGCTAGTATCGACACCATCATCAGCACCTACAAGTCCTTCATCTGTTAGCTGATCACTACTGTCGGTGATAATATCGTCGGTGTTTTCCCCTTGGGTTGTTAGGGGAGTCTGAATACTGATAGGAACTTCTCTGCTTTGTTCGGTGTGAAGCACAACTGGCCGCCATATTGCGACAGCCAGTGTTGCTGCAGTTAACGAACCAAGCATAATTTTATGTGGTAAGGGTAAATTTAAATATACCTGTGCAATGGATCTCGTCTTCTGCTGCACGTTCTTAATTCCTTATTGTGTTTCATTCAGGCAGCTCGCATATTGGTTAGCTAATTGGGTAAGGAATTTCACATAACTATCTTGAGTTAATGCAATCCCACTTCCTAGGGGATCTAATACCCCCATTTTAACTCCAGTGCCTTTCGCCACTGTCTCAATTACTGTCGGCCTAAATTGTGGCTCAGCAAAAATACATGTGGCTTTTTGCTCAACCAACTGTGTTCGTATTTGATGTAATTTCTGTGCACCTGGTTGTATTTCAGGGTTGATCGTAAAATGACCTAATGGCTTTAAATTATAATGTTTTTCGAAGTAGCCATAAGCATCATGAAAGACAAAATAACCCTTGTTTTTAACAGGCGACAGAATATTAACAAGATTTTTATCTGTTTGCTTGAGTTGTTCGCTGAATTTACTTAGGTTTACGTCCAGAAGTTCTTTTTTATCTGGATAGAGCATCACTAACCTATCGTGGATCTGTTTTGCAGACGACAACGCAATCTCTGGTGATAACCAGATGTGCATATTATAATCACCATGAGAATGATGTTCGTGATTTTCCTCATGTTTATGCACATTGTCATTATCATCTTTCAATAAAAGCGACTTTATTTTGTCAGTTTCCGCTAAAGCCAGCTTATTTTTGTCACTAAGTCTATTTAATGGTCTATCTAAAAAGACTTCCATATCCGGCCCAACCCATACCATTAAATCTGCTGAGGTGATTTTGCGTAAATCCGAAGGCTTTAATGCATAATCATGTGGCGATGCCCCATCAGGTAATAAAACTTCTGTTGGCGTTACACCATCAGCAATTGCTGCCGCAATAAACCCTATCGGCCTAATTGAAGCAACAACATCTGCCTGAACAGATGAACTAAATGAGGCTATCATAGCAGTCACTAAACATGATTTAATTAAAAAACCATGCGCAAATTTGTTGTTTTTATGTAACATAGGCAAAATTCTCGTGAAACGTCATTGGAAATGTTATATTATAACGTTTCAATGATTCTGCAAGTGCTAATTTTATGTCTGACTTAATTCGTTTAAAATCGGTTGGTGTCTCTTTTGGTGAAAGCGTTATTCTAAAAGATATCTCTTTTAATCTAAAAGCAGGCCGTATTCTTACCTTACTTGGCCCTAATGGTGCGGGTAAGTCAACGATTATTCGTTTGGTTTTAGGGTTGTTGGCTCCCTCTTCTGGAAAGATTGAACGTCAACATAGTTTACGTATTGGCTATGTACCTCAAAAACTCTATCTCGATCCAACTATGCCATTGACAGTCAAGCGGTTTATGACCTTAAAACCGGGTGTTAAAGATAAAGATATTTTACCTGCTTTAGAACGAGTCAATGCAGCAAAATTAATAAACGCCCCTATGCAAAAATTATCAGGGGGTGAATCACAACGTGTTTTACTCGCCCGAGCTTTACTTAATCAACCACAACTGTTAGTGCTAGATGAACCCACTCAAGGGGTTGATGTAAATGGTCAATTAGCCCTCTATGATTTAATTAATCAGCTTCGCAATGAATTAGGCTGCGCAATTTTAATGGTGTCACATGACTTACATCTGGTTATGGCTAAAACAGATGAAGTGCTCTGTTTAAATGGTCATATCTGCTGCTCAGGTACACCAGATGTGGTTTCTTCTCACCCTGAATTTATAGCTATGTTTGGTAGTCGTGGTGCTGAACAACTGGGTATTTATCGTCATCATCACCAACATAATAAGGAGTGTCATCATGATTGAGTTGCTGTTACCGGGCTGGATCGCCGGTATGCTCTTAGCGATGGCCGCAGGTCCATTAGGCTCCTTTGTTGTTTGGCGCAGAATGTCCTATTTTGGCGATACCCTCGCCCACGCCTCTTTATTGGGGGTCGCTTTTGGCCTGCTGTTTAATATAGAGCCTTTTTATGCCGTTATTGCCGTAACTTTGCTGTTAGCTATTTTATTAGTTTGGTTAGAACTAAAGCCTCAACTTTCTGTTGATACCTTGTTAGGTATCATGGCTCATAGCGCCCTTTCTTTAGGGCTTGTTGTCGTCAGTTTAATGGCCAATGTTCGTGTTGATTTAATGGCGTATCTCTTTGGTGATTTACTCTCCGTTAATTACCAAGATGTGATCAGTATTTTTATTGGTGTCGTTATTGTTTTATTAGTGATTATCCGTTCATGGCGTCCACTTCTTTCAATGACTATTAATCAAGATATGGCTTTTGTCGATGGTGTGAATATTCAACGCGAACGTTTAAAATTGATGATGATCACCGCATTAACAATTGGGTTGGCAATGAAATTTGTTGGTGCACTTATCATTACGTCACTATTGATTATTCCCGCAGCAACAGCGCGCCGTTTTTCACGTTCACCAGAACAGATGGCAGTGATTGCCGTCGCTGTAGGTATGTTTGCTATCACTGGGGGATTAACTTTCTCTGCATTCTATGACACCCCTGCAGGCCCATCAGTAGTATTAGCCGCCAGTAGTTTATTTGTATTGAGCTTGCTTGTACCAGCAAAGCAGTAGTTGTTTAGCGTTTATCTTATAAACAAAAAAATAGCCTTTGCTAATTTATAGCAAGGGCTATTTTTTTAATAGAAAATGCGCGAATATGTTTATTAAGGTGCTTCCATAATGCGATTAAAGTGACGATAAGCATGATTTGTGGCTACCCGACCACGGGGGGTGCGTTGAATAAAACCTTGCTGAATTAAATAAGGCTCTAATACATCTTCGATAGTTTCACGCTCTTCACCAATAGCTGCCGCAAGATTATCAAGCCCTACGGGGCCACCCATAAATTTATCAATAATGGCAAAGAGTAGTTTTCGGTCAAGATAGTCAAAACCGGCAGCATCAACATTAAGCATATCGAGTGCTTTAGACGCGATATCTTCATCAATTTCGCCATTACCTTTGACTTGAGCAAAGTCTCTTACTCGGCGTAATAAGCGGTTAGTAATACGCGGTGTACCTCGTGAACGCATAGCAATTTGTCGCGCCCCTTCTGCGGTTATTTCTAACCCCATAAAGCTGGCACTACGTGCAACAATATGCTGTAAGTCATCGACATTATAGAATTCAAGGCGTTGTACAATACCAAAACGATCACGTAATGGAGAGGTTAACGATCCCGCTCGGGTCGTCGCCCCAACTAAAGTAAATGGCGGTAAGTCGATTTTAATGGAGCGTGCTGCCGGCCCTTCACCAATCATAATATCAAGTTGATAATCTTCCATTGCCGGATAGAGTATTTCTTCAACAACGGGAGAAAGTCGATGAATTTCATCAATAAACAGTACATCATGAGGCTCAAGATTGGTTAGCATAGCGGCAAGATCGCCGGCTTTCTCTAATACAGGCCCTGAGGTTGTACGTAAATTAACACCCATCTCATTGGCAATAATATTAGCCAGCGTGGTTTTACCAAGCCCCGGCGGACCAAAGATAAGTAAGTGATCTAAGGCATCATGACGTAGTTTAGCCGCCTGAATAAAGATTTCCATCTGTTCACGAACTTGTGGTTGTCCCACATATTCAGCAAGCAGCTTAGGACGAATAGCCCTATCGATAATTTCTTCTTCAGGTTGTTGTATATCTGCTGAAATCAGGCGATCTGCTTCAATCACAATCAATTACTCCTAAATCGCTGCGCGTAATGCTTCTTTGATAAGTGTTTCACTATCAGCACCCGCCGTTGCTACCCGACTAATCATCTTGGCAGCTTCTTGTGGTTTATAACCTAAGGCAATTAAGGCAGCGGAAGCTTCTGCTTCAATATCTGCAGCAGATGGCGCTTTCGATGATGCACTGGCAGGTAGCTCAATATCGCCGTTTTGTTCAAATAGATCGCCATTAAGCCCTTTGAAGCGATCTTTCATTTCAACCACTAATCGTTCTGCGGTTTTTTTACCGACTCCCGGTAATTTAACTAATGAGGAGATGGATTCATTTTCAATTGCGGTGACAAATTGGCGTGCAGACATTCCTGATAAAATAGCCAGTGCTAGCTTAGGCCCTACACCATTGACTTTTATCAATTCACGAAACAATGCCCGTTCTTGTTTTTGATTAAAACCATATAGTAATTGCGCATCTTCACGAACAATAAATTGTGTGTAGATAATCGCCTCTTGACCAATATCAGGTAACTCATAAAAACAGGTCATAGGCATATTTATTTCATAACCCACCCCATTACCCGCTTCGATCAGCACCACTGGTGGCTGTTTTTCAAGAATAACGCCTCTAATACGTCCTATCACCCTAACGCCTCCGCAAAAATATTGACGCCAAATTTATAACATAAAAAAAGCTGGACGTATATCCAGCCTGCGAAAAACTAATCTGTTTTACCAACAGATAGCCTATCTTAACCTTCCTCGCGTTAAAACAAGACGCGGATCACCTACACGCAATAAATTTTGATTAAAGTGACAGTGTGTAATCGCAATCGCTAGCGCATCGGCAGCATCTGCCTGTGGCGCTGCAGATAGTTTTAAGATTGAGCGTACCATATGTTGTACTTGGCTTTTATCGGCTCCCCCTGTTCCTACCACACTCTGTTTTACTTGACGTGCCGCATATTCAAATACGGGAAGATCATTATTGACTGCTGCTAAAATCGCCACACCTCTTGCTTGGCCTAATTTTAATGCCGAGTCTGCATTTTTTGCCATAAAGACTTGTTCAACAGAAAATACATCGGGTGAAAATTGAGTGATGATTTCACTGACTCCCGCATAAATGCGTTTCAGTCGGCTTGGTAGATCAGGAACCTGTGTACGAATACATCCGCTTCCTAAATAGATAAGTTGTCGCCCTTGTTGGCGAATTACGCCATATCCCGTGACACGAGAGCCAGGGTCAATACCTAAAATAATAGCCATAACAATTCCTATGGCGGATAAGGTCGATGGCGAGAGAAAAGAGCAAATACGCTTGCTCTGCTCTTCTCTTCGCACTATTCAACGCAGTGTAAAACACCACTATTGGCCGTTATCGTGATACCAATTACAGAATATCTTCCAGTTGTTTTGCAACTTCATCAGAGATATCACCGTTGTGATACACTTCTTGCACATCGTCGCTATCTTCTAGCATATCGATAAGGCGCATTAATTTTGGTGCGGTATCAATATCAAGCTCTGCTTTTGTTGATGGGATCATGGAAACTTCCGCTGATTCAGCGACAAAACCCGCAGCATCCATGGCATCTTTTACTTCACCGAAAGCTTCAGGGGTTGTGTAAACGTCAATAGCACCATCATCATAAGTTTCAACGTCTTCTGCACCCGCTTCTAGTGCGGCTTCCATGACGGCATCTTCGTCAACACCCGGTGCATAAGAGATAACACCTTTTTTGGTAAAGAGATAAGATACCGAACCGTCCGTTCCTAAGTTACCACCTGTTTTGGTGAAGGCATGGCGAACATCGGAAACAGTACGGTTACGATTATCACTTAAACATTCAACCATAACAGCAGTACCACCAGGGCCGTAGCCTTCATAAATGATGGTTTCCATATTATCGTTTTCATCATTTCCCGCACCGCGAGCAATTGCGCGGTTTAGTGTGTCACGAGTCATGTTGTTAGATAATGCTTTATCAACTGCCGCACGTAAACGTGGGTTAGTTGCAGGATCACCACCACCTAAACGTGCTGCTGTAACTAATTCACGAATAATTTTAGTGAAAATCTTACCGCGTTTCGCATCTTGCGCTGCTTTACGGTGTTTAGTATTGGCCCATTTACTATGACCTGCCATGAAAATATCTCCAAACGTGGTCTAATAATTAAATAACAAATTCTTCAATCGCTTGCTGATTGCTGGCTGACTTAGTTAATTTTGCCGCCAGTGGCGCATCTAACCATTGGTATTGCGTATGCTCAGTCAGTTCAATTTCCCGTTCAGAGGGAAGTGCTAACATAAACCAATGTTCCTGACAATGTGTCACATTAGGCGCATAACGATGGCGAAAGTGTGCGAATATCTCAAAAATAATTGAACGATGGCAATCCACCAGCTCAAGATTTTCTTTTATGATATCAATTCCTACTTCTTCCTGCACTTCTCGTAATGCGGCCTGATAAGGTGTTTCGCCCTCTTCAAGGCTCCCTGTCACAGATTGCCAGAAATCAGGATCATCTCGACGCTTCAGCATAAGCACCCGCTTAGTCTGTTTGGCATAGATAACAACTAAAACACATACTGGGTGCTTATATTTCATCATTTACTCGTTATCTGTGCTAACTTCTTTTTCTGTCACTTGAATAGCCAGCTCTTTTAACGCGTCTTCATTTGCAAAACTTGGTGCATTGGTCATTAAGCAAGCCGCTGCCGTGGTTTTCGGGAACGCGATAACATCACGGATATTATCTGTTCCTGTTAATAACATCACTAAGCGGTCTAAACCAAATGCTAACCCGGCATGCGGTGGTGTACCAAATTTTAGCGCATCTAATAAGAAACCGAATTTCTCACGTTGCTCATCCGGAGTAATACCTAAAATGCTAAATACCGCTTGTTGCATTTCATTACGATGGATACGCACTGAGCCGCCACCAACTTCATAACCGTTAATGACCATATCATAGGCATTAGCTACAGCGCCTACAGGATGTGCGGTTAGTTCTGCCGGCGTGAGATCTTTTGGTGAAGTAAATGGATGGTGCATTGCACTTAGGCTGCCGGTATCTTCATCTTCTTCAAACATTGGGAAATCAATAACCCACAGTGGTTTCCATGCGTTAAGATCGGTTAGTTCCAGATCACGACCGACTTTCAGGCGCAACGCTCCCATAGCATCACTCATGGTACCTTGACGACCCGCACCAAAGAAAATTAAGTCGCCATCTGTTGCATTTGTTGCCGCTAAGATGCTGTTAACCACATCATTAGTCAGGAATTTAGCAATAGGGCTTTGTACCCCTTCGATACCTTTTGCCTTTTCATTGACTTTCATCCACGCTAGGCCTTTGGCACCATAAATACTGACAAATTGAGTATATTCGTCGATATTTTTACGAGTTAACGATGCACCACCCGGTACACGTAACGCGATAACACGACATTTTTCATCATTAGCCGCTTGTGCAAAGACGCTAAACTCAACATTTTTCACTAAATCAGCGATATCGATGAGTTCCATTGGGTTACGTAGGTCTGGTTTATCAGAGCCGTAACGACGCATAGCCTCAGCAAAGGTCATGACAGGGAATGCCCCTAAATCAACATTCAGGATATCTAGCCACAATGCGTGGATCATCCGCTCCATCACTTCACGCACTTGTTCTGCGGTCATGAAAGAGGTTTCAACATCGATTTGGGTAAATTCAGGTTGGCGATCAGCACGTAAATCTTCATCACGGAAACATTTTACGATTTGATAATAGCGATCAAAACCAGACATCATTAACAGCTGTTTGAAAAGCTGTGGTGATTGAGGTAATGCGTAGAATTTACCTTTATGAACACGACTTGGTACTAAATAGTCACGCGCACCTTCTGGCGTTGCTTTAGTTAGCATTGGCGTTTCTACATCAAGGAACCCTTCACCATCCATAAAGCGACGAACAAAACTTGTGATTTTCGCACGAGTTTTTAGGCGTTGTGACATTTCAGGGCGACGTAAATCTAAATAACGATAAGTTAAACGACGCTCTTCTGTATTCGTTTGGTTGCTATCTAAAGGTAGCGCTTCAGAACGGTTAAAAATAGACAGCGATTCTGCCGCTAGTTCAATTTCACCTGTTGCCATATTTTTATTAACTTGGCTATCAGGGCGAGCACGTACTGTTCCTGTGACTTGAATACAAAATTCATTACGCAGTTCTGAAGCCTGTGAAAATGCCTCTTTCTGCTCTGGGTCAAAAAAGACCTGAACGATACCTTCACGATCTCGCATATCAATAAAGATAAGTCCACCTAAGTCACGGCGGCGGTTAACCCAACCACAAAGAGTCACTTTTTGGCCCACATGGGCGCTATTCAACTGCCCACAATAATTAGTACGCATACAATATCCTTTTACTCAGCTTGTTGTGCTTTCTGCTGCGGAAATTTTGGCAATAGTCTTTTTCGAGTAGTGTCAAAAAAAAAGGCAGACATTATAACGAAAATTCTTCCCGACGATAAGAGTATAGACCTAGATTATATGATACATCTTTTCAAGGATTTGCTAATCCCCAAATAATTAATTAATAATAATTATTTATAGCGACATAAATCGCTTTGAGGTTTATCATTAAATTCGCCGTTTTTTTAGTTTTGGCAATGGAGAAAAGATGGTTAGCTCGCTTTATATCGTATTGGGCGCACTATTATTGATTAAATTGTCCCTAAATGTTGTAAAACTTAGAACACAATATCGAGTTGCATACGGTGATGGTGGTTTTTATGAGTTACAAACCGCTATTCGCGTCCATGGTAATGCAGTGGAATACATCCCTATTTCTATGATTTTATTACTTATCATGGAAATGAATGGCGCCTTTGTTTGGATGGTACATATTTGTGGCTCCATTTTAATAGCCGGTCGTCTTCTTCACTCTTACGGGTTGAAACACCGCGAGATACGCTGGCGTCGCTCTGGTATGGCCGCAACCTATTTATCAATGGTCTTAATGATCCTTGCTAATATTTACTTCCTTCCTTGGATACAAATTTTTTCCTTCTACTATTAATACCACAAGGAAAATATGATCATCCATGATCACAATAGACATCCTTGCTGTTGAGTCTAATAACGGCAAGGTATCGAAAAGGTTTACCTGTTTTTCTAATTTATTTCTAAATAATGCAACTTTGTGAGCAACGTCGCTTCTGGTAGAATACCCGCTTCTTTTATTCTTTAAGTCTATTTTAGTTATGTCTAATTCAAAATCAGCACCACAAGACAACTTATTTGCGACACCTATTGCTAATCTTGGTGACTGGCGCTTTGATGAAAAAGTCGCTGAAGTGTTTCCTGATATGATCAAACGCTCAGTGCCCGGTTACTCCAATATTATTTCCATGATAGGCATGTTAGCGGGTCGTTTTGTCACCCCTCATAGCCAAGTTTATGACTTAGGATGTTCGTTAGGTGCTGCTACCCTTTCTATGCGTCGTAATATCGATGTAGCGGGATGTAAAATTATTGGTGTTGATAATTCACCTGCGATGGTTGAGCGTTGTCAACGTCATATTGATGCTTATAAAGCAGCAACACCCGTTGAAATTATTGAAGGCGATATCCTTGATATTGACATTAATAATGCCTCAATGGTTGTCCTTAATTTCACCTTACAATTTTTAGCCCCTGATAATCGCCAAAGATTATTAAATCGAATTTACCAAGGGTTAAATCCTGGTGGGGTTTTAGTGTTATCAGAAAAATTCAGTTTTCAAGATAAACAAATTGGTGAATTACTGTTTAATATGCACCACGACTTTAAACGTGCTAATGGCTACAGTGAATTAGAGATTAGTCAAAAACGTAGTATGTTAGAAAATGTGATGCTCACTGATCCTGTTGAAACACATAAATCACGCTTACATCAAGCAGGTTTTCCTCATGCTGAAGTTTGGTTCCAATGTTTTAATTTTGGCTCTCTGTTAGCCATCAAAGGCGAATAATCATGATAAATTTTAGCTCATTTTATCAACATATTGCGCAAGATGAACGGTTATTTCATTGGCTTGATACGCTGCCGGCACAATTATCAGAATGGCGCGCCCATGCTTTACATGGCCATTTTGCTTCATGGGAAAGAATGCTGGAAAACTTACCTGAGATTACGCCCTCTGAACTTAATTTAAAGCAAGGCGTTATCGCCAATAAAACCCCAGCATTAAGTACCGGTGAACAACTTGGTTTAACGAATATTCTAAAAGCGTTAATGCCATGGCGCAAAGGCCCTTTTTCTCTTTATGGTGTCAATATTGATACTGAATGGCGTTCAGATTGGAAATGGGATCGCGTATTGCCCCATCTTTCGCCTCTTAAAGGCCGATTAGTTTTAGATGTTGGTTGTGGCAGTGGTTATCATATGTGGCGAATGCTTGGTGAAGGGGCTGATTTTGTTGTCGGTATCGATCCCACTCAGCTCTTTTTATGCCAATTTGAAGCAGTCAGAAAATTATTAGGTAACGATCAGCGTGCCCATTTAATTCCTGTCGGCATTGAACAAATGCCAGAACTAAATGCTTTTGATACGGTATTTTCAATGGGGGTTCTTTACCACCGTCGTTCACCACTTGATCATCTTTGGCAATTGAAAAATCAGCTCGTTTCTGGTGGTGAATTAGTATTAGAGAGTCTTGTGATTGATGGTGATGAATTCCAATGTTTAATTCCTGGTGAGCGTTATGCACAGATGCGTAATGTGTACTTTATACCGTCAGCCAAAATGCTCAAAGTATGGTTAGAAAAATGCGGTTTTAAAGATGTACGCATTGTTGATGAAAATGTCACATCACTCGAAGAGCAACGTAAAACGGATTGGATGGTGACTGATTCATTAGAAGCATTCTTAGATCCTCTCGATCACACCAAAACCGTTGAAGGCTATCCAGCGCCTAAACGGGCAATTTTAATTGCGACTAAACCTTAATTAACCACGAGTCATTTCTATAAGAAGGGTATTTATCAATAATACCCTTTTTATAACCTGTTGGTTTTATTTTCTGTTTATATAAAATCCCCGTGTCTATAAACAATAAATTTTATTTGAGTATTGATTAAGGTTTTTTTGTCATTATAATTCTTCATGATTTTATCTTTTTTTCTCTCCAAGAGGTACTTCCCTACAATGAACTAAATTCTGCCAGAAAATTCTCTCAATACCGTTTTGGTATCCATTTTCTGTTACTGGCAGACACTCGTTTATTGCTCTATAAACTCAATTAAGATCATTGCTGTCTGCCACCTATTTTTTAGGAGGCTTAATTATGACGATCGCCTGTCAATTTTCTCAGCTTAATATTGAATTCAATCAAGAAGCGCTTTTCCCACCGCTGACTCATTCACTGGCTTGCCAAAGAAATGCTTTAATTGGTCAGAACGGTAAAGGAAAATCGGTGCTGTTAAAATTGTTAGCACAAAAACTATTGCCTTCATCAGGCCATATCATGTGGCGTATGCCTTTTATTCATGTCGATCAGCTTACTCGCCTAACAGGTAACACCATTGCTGATGCTTTAGGTATAGATACTTTTTTTCAAGCATTTAAACGGGTTGATAACGGCAGTGCTTCATTAGAAGATTTTGAGTTACTTGAAGATAAGTGGCATTTGCCCATGACTTGGCAAAATTTACTTCATTCAGCACAACTGCCGGTTTCACTTGATACACCTATTCCCCACTTAAGTGGTGGTGAGCAAACTCGTTTAGCATTATGTCAGGCTTTTTTACATGACGATCATTTTCTATTATTAGATGAACCAGATAACCATCTCGATCATCAAGGTCAGCAATGGCTCGTTGAACAATTAATGCAGCATAAATCGGGTGTATTATTTATTAGCCATAATCGACATTTATTATCTTATGCTGAAAATATATTTGAACTGAGTGAAAAAGGCTTACAAGAATATGGCGGTAATTATTCGCTTTATGAAACACAAAAAAATGCGCAAATAGCCTCAATCGAAGCTGCAAATGAGCGTATCAATAGTCAAATAAAACAGGAAAAACGCCAACAACATGTAACATTACAAAAAGCATTACAGCGACGTAAACAAGGTGAAAAGATAAGAAACAGCGGCTCTCAATCACTGTTACTTCTTGATATGCAAACCAATCGATCTGAGAAAAAACAGTCATCAATAGTTAAACGACATCAGCGCGTTATGGATGATATGCAGTCACAAAAACAACAGTTAGAACAAGAGTTAACTCATATTCATCAGCAAAAATTAATATTAAACTATCAAGGCGATGGCCATCGGTTAAATGTATTTGCCACAGAGCTTGTTTTACCTTTTGGCAAGCAAACTCCCTACTCCTTTTCCGCTTATGGTGGTGAACATTGGCATATACAAGGTAAAAATGGCAGCGGTAAGTCAACCTTATTAAAATGTTTAATGGGCAAGCTATCCCCGTTATCCGGCGAATATCGTCTCAACCCAAATTATTGCTATCTTGATCAACATTTAACTTTATTAGATAAATCATTACCCGTTGCTGAAGCGTTATATCAATATCAGCCATTAATGACCATTGAGCAGTGGCGCACAAAACTGGGTATGTTACGTATTCGAGGTAACAAGTCTTTATTTCCTTTAGGAACACTCAGTGGCGGTGAGCAATTAAAAGCAACACTATTAGCATTAATTTATAGTCCTCAACCCCCTGCCGTTTTATTATTAGATGAACCAGATAATTATTTAGATTTAGACTCTAAACAATTATTGGAAAATTTATTATTTCAATATCAAGGAACATTATTATTAATCTCTCACGATGAAGATTTTGTTAAACAATGTGGTATAACAAATACATTATTACTCTAATAGCAACATACCAAACTAATTAACCCCCACGTTAAAACAGTATAGACGCTAGAAGCAATAAAAAATTTTAGCGTCTTTACTACTAATAATCTTTTTATTTTTACTCTTAACGATAAATATTATTAGCAGTTTCTATTGTTTTATTTTATTTTTTGGATATTTATTTTTAACAGTCTGTTAATTATAAAACTTAACTCAATAAACACTATTTCAATATTATTCTCCACTGTGAGGAATTTTATAATATAAAAAGCAGTAAAACATTTGCTAACTTTAATCTTTAACTTATTCATTATTAATGAGGATCTATTTTAATTTTTATCAAATTATTGTTAGCCAAATGGAGAAAACTTTATGTTAAAACATTATTTATTAGCCATTATTATAGGGTGCAGTATATTTCCTGCCTTCTCTGCCACTGTACCATCAAAGCAAGATAATAGTCCCGCGCCAGCAGCAAAATGGAATTGCTGGGGAAGAAAAGAAGTGAATATGTCTAATCGAAATATCAATAATAAATCGGTCAGTTTAAAGTTAAGTACTGATATTTGTGATAGAAAAGATCTAAGACCATTATTTATCGATGTTTATCTACACAAGATATCCTTTAAAGGGGCGAAATACGATGGGATAACTATTGATATTATCGCCAATGCCACTCATAAATTAACAGGGAAAACACAAGAAATAAGATCAACAGAAAATATTAATAACATAGATGAACATGTGCAGAGATTGCAGTTTAGCGCAGTGCGCTCGGGGGATTATAACGTAGATATAAAACAGATATGGCTTATTTTTAGGGAGCATGGTAAAGCAGTAGGTTCATTTCAGATAACAGGGGATAATGCTCGTAATGGCGAGGCTTATATCGAATCTCATATCACCTATAATGCAATGCTTTCTCTCATTGAGAACGCAAAATCAGAAACGTTAACAACAGGAAAACCAAGTCATATCGTTTTTGGTGGTCATTATGAAATACCAATGAATGCAGGCTCAGGAACCTATACATTAGCCAATAACGGCAATCTACTGATTATTCCTAGGATCCATGAAAAAGAAAAATACCTTATTCCTCATCTATTAGGTGATACTCATCAAGGCGAGGCAGCCCGCTGCGAAGGTAATACAAATGCTAAAACACAGGATGGCACTTCACAGACAGCGGAGCTTTATACCCCAGAACAGGCATGGAACAAACTAGATAAACCGTTAGTGGCTTTAAATGCAAACTATTTTGATGTTCGTCCCCAACTCAATAACACCACTTGGCAGAGTAATCTTTGCTCAGTGCCATTAGGGATATATTACGATAATATCGCGCAAGGGCCCACTCATGGTACTCATAACGAGCCCAATCAGTTTTTTGCAGGGCCTAATTACTTTATCAATAACAATAATGAGCAAATCGCATTAGATGCACTGTTTTGGGTGTTAGATCAAACATCTAGGATAGATATCTACTATAGCAAAAAAGTATCTGATCCTGCGATTGAACTGTATGCTAATGAACTCTCTTTATCAGGATATCACTTTATTGCTATATCAGGATCCGGTTTACCTGTTCGCGGATTAACACCGCTTCCTACCCCTGATTCTGGCGATTCAGAGACAACCCGACTCGCAATGGGTGCCGATGATAACAATAGCCTTATTTATATTTTCCAAGGTGGCAGTTATAGAGAGGGAATAAGCCGCAATGATCTGCATCATTTATATTATGGCCTTAGCATTGCGCAATCTATGGAGTTAGATGGCGGTGGCTCAGCTGCGCTGGCTTTAAAGGCAGATGAATTCACAGTAAGAGGTGATACAAGGCCTGATTCATCTTGTAACGAAGCAGGTTTGTGGTGCTCTTTGATAACACAACCTGACGGAAAACATCGCCCCGTTCCATCTTGGATTGGTCTGGCTATTAATAATCTAGCTATTGGTCAATAAATTTAATAAAGGGAGTGAAACACTATCACTCCCTTTCGATTTATAAAAGATTATATTAATTAACAGATGTTGTATAAATACTCATAATATCCTTCATTGCCCCCACCACATCTTCATCCACACAATAATGGGTAAATTCATCCACTTCGCTGTCTGAACTCATGGTGACCCCCGCTTTACGATAATTCATTGTCGAGGGTGCTTGTTTGCCCGCTGAGCTATGGATCTCTTGTAATCCCGAGTCTAAAAATTTCTGAATATTACTTAAACGAACTCCCGCCCCCGCCATGATAATCGGCCCTTGGGTTTTTTCATTCAGTGTTCTTAATAGAGGTAAGCCTAATTCAGCATTAGCTTGCTGACCTGAAGTTAAAATACGAGCAACACCTAATTGAGTCAGCTGATCTAACGCTAGCAATGGATTAATACACATATCAAAAGCGCGATGAAACGTAATGGCTAAAGGCCCTGCTAATTCCATCAAAATCGCCATTTTAGGTAAATCAATGTGACCTTCTTCATTTAATATACCAACCACAGCACCGGAAAAACCCATATCACGGATCATACTGATATCGTTTTTCATCGCAGCAAAATCGGCTTGGCTATAACAAAAATCACCACCACGCGGACGAATAATAGGATGAACGGGGATACGAACGAGATCTATGACTTGTTTTAATATTCCATAACTCGGTGTTACACCCCCTTCTGACGGGCTTGTACACAGCTCAATTCTATCAGCCCCCGAACGTTCTGCGATCAGTGCGCATTCTGCACCAAAGCAGCAAATCTCCAGTTTTGCCATACCACCCCTCTCTATCCTTAATACAGAAAGCAATTAGAAAATAACGATATTTCTCAGCAACTACTATCAGTAATTGTTAATAATAGTTGTCGAATATCGTTACTCATTCAATTCCAATATCAGAATTTTGTGCTGATACAAGCAATTTATTTTCTAAAAATGTTGTTCAACACTCACTTTCTACAATTTTCAGTAAGGAATATGGGTGATACTTTATGGTAACGATACCATCGGTTATGGCAACGGTTGGATTAGGTAAACGTTCTTTTTCAGCTTTAGGTTCACTTATTTTAATTTTAATCCCTTCAGGTAAAGGATGGGGTAATAATGTCATCACCTTTTCAACTAATTTTTCAGGAGCAACATTTATTACCTGTTCAATATGTTCCCAACCTTGATATTGGTATTTTTTATCTGTTGGATAAGGTAACTCAACAATAGATATTTGCTGGCCTAACAGTGTTAAAGGTGAGGCTAGCTTAAAGAGATAAATAGGTCGCCCATTAATCATATTATCTGAAATACACTCGCCACATTGACTTAAGCCATTACGCCACTGTTCTGCTAACGCCAAATCGTGACAACGTAACGATATATGATCGGTTTGATAAGCATCAAGGTCGAGGGATAGTTTATTCGCCAGTAGAGTTAAATTTTTTGCAAATAGAGGAAGCTCTTGCGTTAAGTTATTTAAGAAAGGAATTGCGGAAAAAAGCACCATGATAAGTAACCTAAGAGAAAAAACAGAGAAAAACCCTTAAAGATAAGGCGCAGATAGTAGCATGTTCTAGCTAGAATATGTTATAAATTCAAGGTTAAATTCATATTCTTTATAAAAACCTGTCTGGCTAATGTCGTCAGGTTTTATTTTCTCAATAATTTAAGGTAACCCGGTGAATATTCAGGCTTTTCTTTCAGAAAAAATCAGTATGGCGATGAGCGCTGCTGGCGCCCCTGCTGATAGCGAACCACTTGTCCGTCAGTCAGCTAAAGTGCAATTTGGTGACTATCAGGCGAATGGTGTCATGGGAGCGGCAAAAAAAATGGGTATCCCACCCCGACAACTCGCAGAAAAAATTCTGGAACACCTTGATATCACAGATATTGCAGATAAAGTTGAAATAGCAGGCCCTGGTTTTATCAATATCTTCTTATCACCCGTTTGGGTTGCACAACAAGCCGAATTCGCATTAGCGGATGAGCACCTTAATATTACCAAGGTAACCCCTGAAACGATTGTGATTGACTACTCATCACCTAACGTTGCAAAGCAAATGCATGTGGGTCACTTGCGTTCAACCATTATTGGTGATGCCAGCGCACGTACTCTCTCTTTTTTAGGTCATAATGTTATTCGCGCTAATCACCTTGGTGATTGGGGTACGCAATTCGGTATGCTGATTGCTTATTTAGAGAAAAAGCAAAATGAAAATGCCGCAGATATGGCATTAGCGGATCTCGAAGAGTTTTACCGTGAAGCTAAAAAATGTTATGACGAAGATGAAGTATTCGCTGAACGTGCCCGTAATTATGTCGTTAGACTACAAGGTGGTGATGAATACTGCCGTACTATGTGGCGCAAGCTTGTCGATATCACAATGCAACAAAATCAGCTAACTTATCAACGCCTTAATGTCACTTTAACCGAAGATGATATTATGGGTGAAAGTCTTTATAACCCAATGCTGCCGGGTATTGTTGCTGATCTTAAAGCAAAAGGTCTTGCTGTTGAAAGTGAAGGCGCTACTGTTGTTTTCCTTGATGAATATAAAAACAAGGAAGGCGAACCAATGGGAGTCATTATCCAGAAAAAAGATGGTGGTTACCTTTATACAACAACGGATATTGCCTGTGCTAAATATCGCCATGAACAATTACATGCAAACCGCGTATTATATTACATCGACTCACGTCAACATCAGCATTTAATGCAAGCTTGGACTATTGTCCGTAAAGCAGGCTATATTCCTGATAGTATGTCACTCGAACACCATATGTTTGGCATGATGTTAGGTAAAGATGGGCGTCCATTTAAAACGCGCTCGGGTGGCACAGTACGTTTAACTGACTTACTCGATGAGGCTCATGAAAGAGCATTAACATTAATTCGCGAAAAAAATCCTGATATGGATGAAGAGGAATTAAATAATATTGCTCGTGTAGTGGGCATTGGTGCTGTTAAATACGCAGATTTATCAAAGAACAGAACCACCGATTATATTTTCGATTGGGATCTGATGTTAAGTTTTGAAGGTAATACTGCACCTTATATGCAATATGCCTATACTCGTGTTGCCTCTATCTTTAAACGTGCAGATATAGATGAAAGCGCATTAACCCAGCCTATCTCATTAACACAGCCTCATGAAAAACAACTGGCACTACGTTTAGTACAGTTTGATGAGACTATCACGCAGGTTGCACGTGAAGGTACACCTCATGTGATGTGTGCATACTTATATGATTTAGCGCAGTCCTTCTCAGGTTTTTACGAGAACTGCCCTATTCTATCGGCCGAAGATGACAATGTACGCCAAAGCCGTCTTAAGCTAGCACGTTTAACAGCAAGAACCTTAAAGCAAGGCTTAGAGACTTTAGGTATTGAAACTGTCGATAGAATGTAATTAAGCCATTATATTTATCTAAAAAAACCGATGGTGAAATCACCATCGGTTTTTCATTATAGAAACTTAATAGATAGAAACTTAATAGCGAGTTGATTAACCGTTACTATCTTAACTAACAATAAACCATGCCTTGATGCTAATATCACTAGTCTTCATTAGCCGTGATCACATCCTCACAGAGAAGACCAGAAACATCTTTAACATCAATCCAGCCATCAACACTGTCTATTGGCTTATCTGGGCTGTATAAGCGCTGATCAACATCTTTTGCCGTAAAGCTGACTTGTTCATTAGTTTTATTAAATACGCCGACACAGTTAACGGGTGTCAGTTGAGAGGTTTTGATTTTTCCATCTGCAGTGCAACCAGCAAGAAATAATGTGGCTAATGATACCGAAAGGATAATGGCCTTTTTCATAATCGCTCCTAAAACACACTTTATTTTTTAGTGTGATAAAATACTCGTTAAATGATTATTTAGTAGTTTTTATTCTACATATTCAACGGTTATAACGCTTGATAGCTTAGTTAATTATAATAAATTAGATAGAAAATAATTTGCGTTATAGAGCTATTAATAGAAAAAATAAAGAAAGGTATTCAAGAATAAGAAAAGAGAGGGAAAAACAGAAAACAAAGACGGGAGAAATGAAAAAACCACTATCAGGTTTTAGACCTAAAATGAGTAGTTATAACTACTTACCAATCACAGATCCAAAATAAATTTCATTATTAACACAATCTACTGTTCACTGCTTATCCCTAGCAATCGCATTATCTATCCGAAGCGCAGACAAAATAGATATGATTGCTTTCAGTAGTACTGAACGATAACAAGCAAATAACTTTACAGTCACTGTTAATCTACCTGAATGAAAAAATAATAATATGTCTCAAATCAAAGAATTCAAATGTTTTAAAATATAGCTCAACATTTTGAAATATTCGTAATATCTCATCATTTAGTAAGAAATATTTAACAGATGTGTCAATTTTTAAACCTAAACAACACAAGAGAGTTTATCTAAAAAAAGATAATTTGTCAAAGCGTAAGTTGCTAGAAAATAGCGTCTATTTTTTTACTTTATGTAAAATATTACTTAAAGTACACAATTTGTCTAAACCCATCACCTTTAAAATATGTTAAGTTTTTCTTATTAATTAACGGTTAAATATGGGCTAATATAGGCAAAAAATGGAGAATTTATTTATTTGACAGAAAAAAAATTAATAAAAAAATAAATATTTATCTCTTGTTTTCCTTCACGACTATTCGCTAGAAAATTTAATCATGTATTTTATTGCGTAAATTACATGGTATAAATGTGATCTAGATAACAATATTTTTTGTCTAAAATAAGAGAAAAACACTAACTATAGGTGATGTTAAATAGTGGTAATAAATAGACAACGCCCCACTTTGTTACACTCAGTGAGGCGCCAGTTTGACAATAAAATTATAATGCGCGTAGAGAAAAATGCTTCGGTCTAAATCCAACAGCATATAAAGTGACAAAATAACTTGCGGCACCAGCTACAACAACAAGTAATAAACGTAAAATACGCATTAGCATATTCCCTTGTTGCCAATCAGGCATCACCCATAGCATGCCGACTAATACAGCACTCATCACAGCTAACGCAATAGCAAGTTTTAATAAAAAGATAGGCCAACCCGCTAATGGTTGATAAATATCTTGTTTACGGATTTGCCAAAATAGCATTCCTGCATTAAAACAAGCGGCTAATCCAATCGAAAGAGCCAGTCCCACATGCTTTAAACTCCCAACAAAAGCAAGGTTCATTAATTGAGTCAAAATAAGCGTTGCAATGGCAATTTTAACCGGGGTTTTAATATCTTGGCGAGAATAAAAGCCCGGTGCTAATATTTTTATAATAATTAACCCCATTAACCCAATGCAATACGCCACTAATGCTTGTTGAGTCATTAGAGCATCATGCCCATTAAAATTACCATATTGAAATAACGAAATGGTTAAAGGGCCTGATAATAAAGCCAAACCCAAGGTACAAGGTAAAGCCAATAAAAAACAAAGCCTTAATCCCCAATCCATTAATTTCTGATATTCTTGTGTGTTGCCGCTGGCAAAACTTTTAGATAATGAAGGTAATAGAATTGTTCCTAATGCCACCCCTAACACACCAGTAGGAAGTTCCATTAGGCGATCGGCGTAATACATCCAAGAGACTGAGCCAGACACCAAGAATGAGGCAAAAATAGTATTGATGATCAGCGAAATTTGGCTGACAGAAACCCCTAAAATAGCGGGTCCCATCAATTTAATAACACGCCACACTCCGCTATTTTTAAACGAGATCCGCGGTAATACCAACATCCCTATTTTTTTCAGATGCGGAAGTTGATACCCCAACTGTAAAATTCCTCCTGCTAAAACAGCCCAAGCAAGCGCCATAATAGGTGGATCACAATAAGGAGCAACAACGAGAGCAAAAAAGATCATACTCACGTTTAACAACGTAGGTGCAAAAGCTGGAACAGAAAAGCGATTCCAAGTATTTAAAATAGACCCTGTTAATGATGCTAATGAAATTAATAAAATATAGGGAAAGGTGATTTTCAATAGATCCGTTGTGAGTTGGAATTTATCCGCTGAATCAGCAAAACCGGGTGCCGTAATATAAATAACCCACGGTGCGGCAACTATCCCTATTACTGTGACAATCGCTAAGATCAACGTCAGCATTCCCGATACATAAGCAATAAAGGTACGAGTTGCCTCTTCTCCCTGTTGACTTTTATACTCAGCTAAAATAGGAACAAATGCCTGTGAAAATGCGCCTTCGGCAAAAATGCGTCGCAATAGATTAGGTAGTTTAAAAGCAACAAAAAAAGCATCGGTTGCCATACCTGCGCCAAAAATACGCGCAATAATCGCATCACGAATAAAGCCCAGTACTCGTGAAAACATCGTCATCGAACTCACTGCAGCCAGTGATTTAAGTAAATTCATAGTTCATTCTAGTGTTTGTTGTGGTAAGGAATAAAAAGAAAGAGACTATACTCCGTCTCTCACACTGAAAAATCAATCATCAACTTGCTAGGAATACACTTAACTGTTTTTTTGATCAAAAAATAGTTCACCTTAGTCAAAAAACTCAATATGTTAATGTATATTCGCCATTATCCTTTGGGAAAAGGACGAGTTGTTAATGCGGTAAGTACATGATCACGCCATTCTTGATTTATCTGCAGATAATTTTTAGCGTAACCTTCTCGTTCAAAGCCATGTTTAGCCAATAAATTACCACTGCGTAAATTATGAGGCATATAATTTGCCATAATACGATGCATTCCTTGTTGACGTTGCATAAAGCGTAATGTTTCATGCAATGCTTCTGACATATAGCCTTGCCCTTGCCACTTCTCACCGACTGAATAACCTAAAAAGCAGGCATTAAAAGCACCACGCATGACATTGCTGTAATTAGCGACCCCAATGACTTCATCTTCTTTTGGCGTCAATAATAGAAAATGAAAAGCACTCTCTTGGCGATGCAATTCATTTATATAAAGTAAGCGGTGCTCCCACCCTGAAGGTAAATAGTGCGATTTATCTCTTACTGGCTCCCAAGGGATCAAGAAATGGCGGTTTAGTGTATAGTAATTAGCTAACTTCTCTGCATCTCTTTCATAAGCTAAGCGAACGATCATTCTTTTCGTTTCAAAACGAACTTTAGGGATCCCACTACGATAACCAAACATATCAGTCCTGTTGTATTTTTGATTAATCTTATTCTGAAGTAATCCTACTATTTCTAGCATTATCATCAATAAAAAAATATCATCTATAATAAGCTATCAATTAATAAAATTAACAGACAGAATAGATAAACAAAGCTCTGTCTTTGCCCTCCCTTTTATTTATTTTAAATCATTTGTTTAACTTATGGTGAATAATGGCACTGGTAACACAAGCTCGCACCTTAGGGAAATACTTTCTCCTCCTTGACAATATGCTGGTTGTTTTAGGATTTTTTGTCGTATTCCCTTTAATATCAATTCGGTTTGTTGAGCAACTAGGCTGGGCGGGTGTGATTGTCGGCTTTGCCCTTGGGTTAAGACAACTTGTACAGCAAGGCTTAGGCATTTTTGGCGGTGCCATCGCAGACCGATTTGGTGCTAAGCCGATGATTATTACCGGTATGCTATTACGTGCTCTTGGCTTTGCATTAATGGCTTTAGCGGATGAACCTTGGATCCTTTGGTTATCTTGTATTTTATCTGCACTCGGTGGCACTTTATTTGATCCGCCAAGAACTGCCCTCGTGATAAAATTAACTCGCCCTTATGAACGGGGTCGGTTTTATTCTTTATTATTAATGCAAGATAGTGCGGGTGCCGTTATTGGGGCTTTAATTGGCAGTTGGTTACTCCTTTATGATTTCCATTTAGTTTGTTGGGTTGGCGCTGGCGTATTCGTTCTTGCGGCTATTTTTAATGCTTGGTTACTACCTGCCTATCGTATATCAACCACGAGAACACCGATAAAAGAAGGGCTAAAACGCGTTATTCTTGATAAACGTTTTGTTCAGTATGTTCTTACTCTTACGGGATACTTTGTACTGTCGGTACAAGTTATGCTGATGTTTCCGATTGTTGTTAATGAAATTGCCGGCACCCCTAGCGCAGTAAAATGGATGTATGCGATTGAAGCTTTATTATCATTAACACTGCTTTACCCTATTGCCCGTTGGAGTGAAAAACATTTTCGCCTAGAACAACGCTTAATGGCAGGTTTATTTCTGATGAGTATCAGTATGTTTCCTGTGGGGATCACCCACTCATTACATGCCATATTTCTTATTATCACCCTATTTTACCTAGGTACTATTACCGCAGAGCCTGCTCGAGAAACATTAAGTGCCTCTTTAGCAGATCCTCGTGCTCGAGGCAGTTATATGGGTTTTAGTCGATTAGGGTTAGCTTTTGGTGGCGCGATTGGCTATACCGGAGGGGGATGGATGTATGATATTGGCAAACAACTTGAACTGCCTGAACTACCTTGGTTTTTATTAGGCTCAATAGGATTTATCACCCTTTACGCACTACATCGACAATTTAATCGTAAAAAAATTGAAACAGCCATGCTTACCCCATAGAGATCAGGTACACTTAGCGTGTTTACCATCAAGGAGTGTGTATGAAAGCTATTTTTTTGACTGCTTTATTTGTATTAACTAGTTTAGTGACTGGCTGTGATCAAATCAGACAATTTGATGTCAGTGAAAAAGTAATTAATGACTATCTGAGTCAAAAATCGGGATTACAAAAACACATTGGGGAAGACGGTGTTGTTTCTGCCGATATCACATTAAGTGATTTAGCGATCCAAATTGGTCGTACTGAGCCTGGAAAAGTGAGCTTTTCTGGTAGTGCTTCTCTTAAAATTGATTCTTTGTTTGGCAAAACTGGCGCGAATGTGAATTTAACTTTATCAGGCCAGCCCTTTTATCAAGCAGAGCTTGGGGCGATATATATCAAGTCAATGAAAATTGATAGCTATAAAGTGTCTCCTGAAAAAATGGAGCCAGTTGTAATGGCATTAAAACCTTACTTAGATACGACTATTGCGACTTATTTTGATAATCAGCCTGTTTATGTGCTCAACCCTGAAAAAAATAGTGCAGAAGCGGCTGCCTTTAAATTAGCAAAAGGGATTGAAGTTAAACCGGGTAAGTTT